>CAJXPC010000309.1 GCA_913057845.1 uncultured Pseudomonadota bacterium | reverse complement strand
TCGTCGGCAGCGTCAGATGTGTATAAGAGACAGTGATGAAACTGGGCTCGATTCGCTGCGTAAACTATATGGCCAATCTGAACTAAATACGATGATATTGGATATCTCGGACTCGGAGGCATGTCAATTAGCTATCAATTCGACCGAGACGACGGACATTCTCATCAACAATGCCGGCGCTTCAATGGGTTTAATTCGCGATAACCATTTAGACGAATTGGTATCGATTGACGAACTGTTACCAGAGACTTGGGATCACTTTATTAACACCAATCTATCTGGAGCGTGGTACTTAACTCGGGCGGTACTTCCTCGGATGAAGGCAAAGGAATGGGGACGAATCATAAACGTCACTACCAGTTTCTTTACAATGCTCCGGCCAATGTTTCACCCATATGGCCCAGCAAAAGCAGGACTAGAGGCGATGTCAGCGGGTCATGCAGGTGAGTTTTCTAAGTACGGAATAACAGTTAACGTCGTCGTTCCTGGCGGCCCTTGTGATACTCCGATGGTTCCTGCCGTCACCAAAATCGACAGAGAACTCTTGATCCCCCCAGACGCAATGGTGGCGCCCATCCTCTGGCTTTGTTCCGAGGACGCTGATGGTGTAACTGGGAAACGCTACATTGCAGCTCACTGGGATACAAAGAAAAGCACCTCAGAGGCGCGAGCCGCATCTGAAGAACAAATAGCATGGCAACAATTATCAACATCGCCAATATGGCCTGGTGGAAAGCCAGATTAAATATATGGAGAAAAAATGTTAAGGCTCAAAGATAAAGTCGCGTTAATTACAGGTGGCGGTGGTGGCATTGGACGCGCGACAGCCGAACGTTTCGCACAAGAGGGGGCGAAAGTGATAATCGCAGAAATTGACCCAGAAGTTGGAGAAGCAGCAGCTGAGTCCGCGCGCGCTTTTGGGAAAGAGTCTGGCGGGGATGCTTACTTCATTCCAACTGATGTCACCGACGAGGAAAGTGTCAAGTCTGTGATCGCAGAAACTATAAAAAAATTTGGTCAATTAAATATACTCCACAATAACGCTGGAGGATCGACACTTGATGATGGTCCTGTAACAGAAGCACCCGTTGAGGAATTCTGGCGTTGCATCAAGCTTGATCTATTTGGCACTTTCTTGTGCTCGAAATACGGAATTCCAGAGATCGCTCGAGCAGGAGGCGGATCAGTAATCAACATGGCTTCAAACGTTGCATTAATGGCCCTTCCAGGGCGTGATTGTTACACAGCTGCAAAAGGCGGTGTGGCGTCAATGACCCGATCCATGGCAGCAGAGTATGCGCCTGACAAGATTCGGGTAAACGCTATCGCACCTTCAACCACGCTTACTGATCGAGTTAAAAAACTCTTGGAGGCCAGCCCTGAAATCAGAGCGGTATCCAAAACACATCTTTTAG
Organism: uncultured Pseudomonadota bacterium; assembly: GCA_913057845.1. Classification (GTDB taxonomy): domain Bacteria; phylum Pseudomonadota; class Gammaproteobacteria; order Burkholderiales; family Eutrophovitaceae; genus Eutrophovita. Next base: position 615 of record CAJXPC010000309.1, on the reverse strand, counting down.
GACTTGGCTTGCCAATTCATATAGCCGACCTAGCAGTCTATCTTGGCTCCGACGAGTCCGCGATTACAACAGGACAAGTTATCCCCGTAGATAGCGGTGTAACAATCGTTTAATCATAAAGTCCACACTCGTATACTCACTCATCTAATTTAAGGGGAATACTAATGACAGATAAAAGCAAATCAGAGAATTGGAAATTCATTCACTCGCAAGCAGATAAGGCAAATTGGAAACCAGGACTTAGAGAAATATTTGATTACAGAGATCTTGGATTCATCGAGGCTACTAACGGTGATTATATTGCTCACATAATTAAAGCTAATGGGAAAACACAAAGCGACGAGGTCCAAGAATGGCATCTTCACGAATGTTCGTTCCAGTTTGTACTGGTTTTAAACGGCTCTGCTACTTTTGAATACGAGGGTGAAGGTATACGCACTATCCAAAAAGGAGATGCCATTAACCAGCGCCCCTGGATTGCGCATCGAGAAATTGAATGTTCTCCTGATTTCGAGGTGTTAGAAATCGTCTCACCCGCAAATTTCAAAACACGAATTGTATCTACTTCGGAACTAGGCCAACAACTGTCTCTTATACACATCTGACGCTGCCGAC
>CAJXPC010000308.1 GCA_913057845.1 uncultured Pseudomonadota bacterium | reverse complement strand
CGAGATGTAGAGAGGTCTCGTGGGCTCGGAGATGTGTATAAGAGACAGGTCTAAGACTTCATTCAATTGGCCCAGAAATGGATACATTTGTTGATCGATTTGATAGCGAAGATAGTCTCCAAACTCATATTTTGAACCCTTTGATAGGAATGAGTCAGCACCAGGGGAGTTTGAGTACATTTCCCCTTCATCGTCTCGATCGACTAAACCAATGCTGGTCAGCGCAGTCATTAATGTGGTGATCCGGTTGACTGGGACTTTAGCTTCTTTGGAAATTTGTGCCGAACTTTTCGGCCCATCAGCTAGCTTAGTAAATACGTCTATATGCAAACCGGCGAATAGTGCTTTCGATGCCATAAATCCGAATGCGATTTTAGAAACATCTTCAGCCGTTCCTACTAAACTATTTTCCAACAAGATTAAATCTCCTTAACTATTATTAGTGTGTCAGCGGTTAGTCTAGCACGTGCCTTTTTTCGATAAGGAGCTAGGGGAATAATGCGGGCAGCATTTATCCAATTATTATTATTATGAAGAGCTCATACGAGTTTAATTTTAGCGGTTTGCTGATAGAATGTCGGCGTTGATATATGTTCTATGCGCCCGTAGCTCAGCTGGATAGAGTACTTGGCTTCGAACCAAGGGGTCGGGAGTTCGAATCTCTCCGGGCGCACCACTTTCTCCATCGCATGGGCTAGGTGATGCTGCCGTTGCGCTAAATGCTGCAATTTGCATTGAATTGTTTGAGGAACTGCATGTGCCCATCTTCGTTCGACTAATCGTAGCGTGCTCGTTTATGTTTGTCCTATTCGGATCAATAGGGCAAATCTATGCAGGGGATGCGGCTATTGAAATTCAAGAAGGAAACGTCCACAACTGGATCAAGTACTACGAAAGAGAGCTGGGCATTGAGATAGATGACCCAGTACCTCAGAATTCTGAAGCAGAGCCTGTTGATTTAGAGCTTGATTCTCAAGAGGATTCGACGGAGTCCACAGAAAACCCGTCTCAATAAGATGTTTTACTGAGCCGGCGTGGGTTCGGTAGGTGGATAGTCCAGCTCAATCTTGGCGCCAGAAGGGTCGAAGAAAAAAAGTTGCCAAGGATCTATATCCCTGAATTGCCGCAGCGAATAGTCAATATTGTGTTGCTTTAGTTTATTGACGGTCTCTATGAGACCAGTTGCGCTGAACGCCATGTGATCAATCACACCTTCTCTTGGCTCCGGAAGCCTTTTTCCGGCAATGACATGTAACACCGCGGTCTTTCCAGCGTAGAGCCACGCACCTGGAAATACAAACGGAGGTCGCTCGCCAGGTTCTAATCCTAAAAATTCGTAATAAAAATTAACTGTTCCATCAAGGTCATCCGTGAGAATTGTAAAGTGATTCATTGAGGTTGCTGGCATCCGTCGTTCCTTTGTTGAGGCGTGATTGTTAGAGTTGAACTTGACAGTCACGGAGCTCTATCGTCTATCCTGCTCGTTATCGTACCAAACTCTTGGACATTCATTATGCAAATGCGTATCGGTACTCTTTCTTTTTCTGAGCGGCACCTGCTTACTTTTCTCTTAATCGTATTTGTTGGTTTTTGTTTTGAGATTCCGATGTCTCAATCAGAAGTCTTTCGTGGCGAGGTGGTTCGCATTGCGGACGGAGACACCATCACCGTCTTAATTAACGATGGCCAGAAAATAAAAGTGCGATTCGGCGGTATTGATACACCAGAGATGGACCAACCTTTTGGCACAGAAGCTCGTGATCAGTTGAGTCGGCTGATTCGGGGGAAGTCGGTTATTTGTGATTGTGTGAAGCGGGACCGTTATAAGCGTTGGGTCTGCAAGGTTCTGTTTGATGATTTGGATGTCAATTGGTTGCTGGTCCGGAATGGATTGGCGTGGTGGTATCGTGATTATCAGAAGGATCAGACACAGGTGGATCGTATTCGTTATAAAGAGGCTGAAGCGTTAGCAAAGCATCAGCGAATCGGTTTATGGGCAGACGATGTGCCCCTGCCACCCTGGGAGTGGAGG
>CAJXPC010000307.1 GCA_913057845.1 uncultured Pseudomonadota bacterium | reverse complement strand
GGCATACGAGATGTAGAGAGGTCTCGTGGGCTCGTAGATGTGTATAAGAGACAGATCTTGATAATCGCACCATTGTGATCGCTAAGGGATCGAATGGAATCGCCAGCCTTAAGTTTTAATCGTTTTTTGGCCTCTTTGGATGATGATAAGAATTTAGAGAGTTCGAGGTTGTCGATTTTGAGGCGACCAAGAATTCTTGAAAATGTATCCCCTCTCTTAACTATTTTCTCTCTAACAAAAACACCGAGGTCGCTGAGTTCGTCGCTAGTAACCGTTGATATGTCTAGTGTTTGAGTTACTTTTCTTTGTTCAATACTGGAGAGTGATTCCCCGGAGGAATAACCAAAGGCGACGATAGACCCAAAAGTGAGTAGCAGTAGGATAGTCGCTAATTTAGCAAAGAACGTGCGGCCGAGCTGGGTCAACAGCTTGATGTGCGATATTATGTAGCTCAATTCAATTTTAAGGGTCATTGAAGTTGACAAATTTTATCAGATATAAATCGGTGTCAGTAGCCGATTTAATCTCGAAATATGAGTAAGACTTCAGTGCTATTTGCTATCCACCTAAATTTATAAATGAGGCATTTGAGTGTTTGACGAGCAATTAAGAATTATTAAGCGTGGGGTAGAGGAATTAATCTCAGAAGAAGCCTTAATTGAAAAATTAAAAAAGAAGGGGAAGTTGCGTATCAAGGCAGGCTTTGACCCCACCGCGCCAGATCTCCATCTTGGCCACACTGTTTTGATCAACAAATTGAAACATTTTCAGGATCAAGGGCATCATGTAATTTTTCTAATTGGTGATTTTACTGGCATGATCGGTGATCCAACTGGAAAAAATATCACCCGCCCCCCGCTAACTAAAGAAGAGGTTGTCTTTAATGCGGAGACGTATCAAAAACAAGTTTTCAAAATTCTAGATCCAGACTTAACCGAGATCGCTTTCAATTCCACATGGATGGATCGTTTATCGTCATCAGAGATGATCCGGCTGGCCTCAAGTTACACCGTCGCTCGGATGCTAGAGCGAGATGATTTTGGCAAGCGCTATAAAGGTGGTCAGCCCATTGCGATTCATGAATTCTTGTATCCGCTGGTTCAGGGTTATGACTCAGTCGCGCTGAAGGCTGATGTTGAGTTAGGCGGGACCGACCAAAAGTTTAACCTATTGGTTGGCCGTGAGCTACAGAGAAACGCGGGCCAAGATCCACAAAGTATTATAACTATGCCTCTATTAGAGGGATTGGATGGCGTCAATAAGATGTCCAAATCGCTAAATAACTATATCGGAATCGAGGATGCGCCCTCAGATATGTTTGGAAAGCTAATGTCTATTTCAGACAAATTGATGTGGAGGTATATAGAGCTTCTTTCATTTGAGAGCATAGCAAAAGTTGATATATGGAAGGCAGAAGTGAAGGAAGGGAGAAACCCGCGCGATATAAAGGTAATGTTTGGCCATGAAATCGTCACACGGTTTCATGATGAAGCAGCAGCAATACATGCGTTGCAAGATTTTCAATCGCGTTTTAGGCAAGGCGGGGTACCTGACGAGATGCCTGAGTATTCTCTAGATGCGAACAACGGAGCTGTTGCAGTCGTTAACGCGATTAAGCTGTCGGGCCTGGCCGCTAGTACATCAGAGGCAATCAGGGCAATTCAGCAGGGTGGCGTACGCATTAACGGCGAGAAGGTTGATGATAGATCAGCTGAGATTAGTAGCGGTGACACAGTAGTTTTACAGCTGGGGAAGCGTAAATTTGCACGAATTACAATTAATTGACATATATTTGCAATAAACCCTTGACCGCGTTCTGTAGGCCGGTATAATTCGCGCCTCCGCTAAACAAACAGCGGAATGTTCTTTAAAAAATCGGATAGCTAAAGCGTGTGAGTACTTTGTGTTTGTGAGATTTTATGGATGCGTGTGCTAGTGCTTAGGCACTAGCTGCTCATAAAAATAGTATTTTGCAGTATATGAAGCTGTCTCTTATACACATCTGACGCTGCCGACGAATAGAGAGGTGTAG
>CAJXPC010000306.1 GCA_913057845.1 uncultured Pseudomonadota bacterium | reverse complement strand
GTGCCACTGTTGCTTTCATCCTTTCGTACCCGTTGGGATGGGTTGAGTCGGCAACATCTACGACGCCGTGAAAAATCTCGTCCTGAAGATTGTCGAATGTCCCTTCTGGCACAGTGTCTCTGGCAAAGTTTCTTAATGCTTCAGCATGATAGAAGCGCTCACGTTGCCTCCAGAAATTCTGTTCCAACGTGCTGTGTGCGGCGAGCGCGTTTATATCCTGGAGTGGGCTTCCCAAATGATCTCCATAAGCGTCAAGGAGCTGGCGGATATACCGGCTCTCGGATGTCGCAGGGACAGCGGGCGGCTCTTCGGGATCTGGCCTTGAAGGCAAACCACCGCCAAATCGGACTGCGTGAAACCCGGTATGACTATGCGCTTCAATCAGCTCAACATGTGATTTCGATGAAAATATCCTGAAATCAAAAGCGTCCACATATGACAGTAGTCTTCCGCTGAGCTCGATTTCCTTGGTTGAGGTGATTCCGCTTTTACAGTGCCCCTCCCAATTTTCTTTGAATTTTTCACGAAGCTCGGTCGGTTTATTTAGAAGTTTTTCTAATGTTGTTCCAACACCGAGGGATGCCACGAAATAATGCTTTCGTGGTGGTGTATATTCGCCGATATACGAGTAATAAATGATCTTCCCCAGTTCGACCCAAACATCGCTTGGTCGCAGTGGATTCGCGTAACGTTTACACTGATAATTGTCCCACATATCTTCAAATCCCTTATCAGTGCAAAAACCTGCGATATCGACGCCACAGTCGCCCGAGCCACCGAAGCGACGAACCTTGACATACGAGCCTTCAAGACTCGTTGCCCATTCCTCGATAAAGTCTTCCCAATCATCAGGACTAAAATTTTTGACGCGGATCGCCTTGGGAACGGGAATACCTGATTGCACATGAGCAGACGAAGGTGCAGCTGTTGGCAGCTTAGGCCTTATCTCCTTTAAATCGGTCTCGGCAATCATCCTATATGGCCCTTTTCCTCATAAGGTTCATGAACTTTCTGAGAACACAACAAACGATTAGCCCGGCGCTTCATTCTCCTTCGTGCATAACGTTTGCAGCATGCGCGCCCACGTAGTGAAGCCGAAAGCGCAATATAGTGGGCATCGCCGTACCTGCACTTTTTAGGGCTTAGCCTATGACGCTCTCCATTGTGGTAATTCCCCTAGCATCACGGTAGAAAGGTTTGCCAGCGTCATCGCACTTATCGATAAACTCTTGTACACAAGCGTTGTTCGAAAACAGCAAAATCACGTCGGATGTCTTGAAATTCAGCGCGTTCGGAATCCGCCACTCCCTCTCATGGGACCAATCTCGAATATTCTCTCTATCACTTAAATCAAAGTTGACAATGCGCCACCATTGGTCCCCGGGCAGATAAATTTTCGCTTCTGAAGTCCTGTCATAGACAACCGGTCTTCCGCCCTTTTCAAAAACGTACGTCTTTGAAAACATGACTCCGGTAGGATCATACCGTTTTTTTGCCCAAGTATTCTCTTCCCGAAAAGTTTGCTCGAACCAGCAATTCTGTCCAACCGCGCTGAGCGGCGCATCTTGAAAACAAACTGCGGGCGTGTCGCCAACGATAAAGCCTGAAAAGGTTGTACTGCCAATCAACTTCCCTGACTCAAGTATTTCAAATAGGGAATCGAGGGCCACCTGATCATCGCCCTTAGAGCGTGTTAGGTGAACTAATTCCGTGGTGAGATCACTTCTCTCAACGTGGCGCTTTCTCCATAACTCGAAATCGTATGCCATAGATTCCCTTTATTTACCACTTACAATAATTAGGCTGCGGGCTTGATCATTGCAGAAAGTTGACTGCGTCATGATTACTGACTTTGAACTATCAATGGCGCTGCGCATAAATTTATAAAACAACAGCTTAGCCGAGCATGACCGTCTCTGCCATGTAATCATTCAGCGTCTGCAACTTGCTCCCATCGTACTGGATGAAATGGCTGTGATCGGCTTTAAGGCTCTGGAGCTGTCTCTTATACACATCTCCGAGCCCACGAGACCTCTCTACATC
>CAJXPC010000305.1 GCA_913057845.1 uncultured Pseudomonadota bacterium | reverse complement strand
ATCTACACCTCTCTATTCGTCGGCAGCGTCAGATGTGTATAAGAGACAGGGGTCAGGATGAGCATCTTTACCAGTACATAGCGCCGCCGTAATGGCGGCGATGACGGTCGTAATTCCGCCAACAAATGCGACAAATACCGAGAGCAGACCTGTGATCTTTAATATTGGATCGGCCGACACGCTGTAGCCATCTTTCCGTAAAATAGCCATGCCTGGTAGAAACTGGCCAGTTAAACTAGTTAACAGCAGAGGGATACCGAAACTCAGCAAACTACTCAGGCTAAAGTCAGGGGAATAAAATACAGGTGTAGTCCATTCGAAATGAATTTGATCAAGATGGGTGAGCCCCATGACTTTGGCTAATAGCACTCCAGCTATAAACAACAATACAAGTGCATATCTGGGCAGAAACGCCTTCAACACCAGAAAGCCCACAATCAAACCCAATGCTAAAGTTGGATTCGATTCAATCGCCGTGAAAGCCTTTAATCCAAACTGAATCAAGATTCCCGCCATCATGCCGCATGCAATAGATTTTGGAATTGCTTCTAACAATTTATCGAAAACCCCACTACCACCAATCGCAATCAAAGCACAGGCCACCGCCAGATAGGCTCCTACCACTTCGCCCATACTAGTACCTGGCAATAAACCGATTAGCAGTGCCGCGCCAGGTGCTGACCAAGCAGTGATGATTGGTGTTTGGTAACGGAGGCTGAGGTAAATTCCTGACAAGCAGGCTGCTATAGAGACAGCCCACAACCAGCTTGAGAAATGTTCGGTGGGCAAACCCGAACTTTGCCAAGCTTGGTAATAAATCGTCATTGGTCCGGTATATGAAACAAGTACCGCCAAAAATCCAGCCGCAATCGCGGTGAAAGACGAGTCTCTATGGCTTAATACCTGTGCGTTCATCCGACTCACCCCTGATCACCGCCACCCACTGGCAACACAGTGCCAGTGATGTAGCTTGATTCCTCTGAGGCGAGAAACAAAATGGCGCGAACCTGCTCATCAATGCTTCCATAGCGGTGCATCCAGCTACTTTGGATTGTTTGATCTACGATGCCCTGATACCAGACTTTTTCCTGATCACTCAACGGTTTGGGATTGCGAGGAATCTTTCTGGGCGGCGCCTCAGTACCGCCTGTCGCAACTGCGTTCACTCTAATACCGTCCTCGGCATGTTCAAATGCAAGACTTGCAGTCAAGGCATTAACACCACCCTTGCTGGCAGAATACGGAACCCTGTGAATACCTCGAGTAGCGATTGAAGACAAATTTACGATCGAACCTTTCTTTCTATCGATCATGCCTGGCAAAAATGCGCGACAACACCACAAGGTTGGAAATAAGGAACGTCGAACTTCCTTCTCAATTTCGTCTTCTTCGTAGTGCTGATATGGTTTTGCCCAAATAGTCCCACCAACATTGTTGACCAGCACATCACAGCGATCAAAGGCGCTGTGACACTCATGTGCAAGTTCAGTTGCTCCGGCATACGTTTCCAAATCTGACTGCACAACGATGCATTCCACTCCTTCCATGCGAACTTCGTCGGCCACTTCATGAACCAACTCAGAAAAGTCTGCCAATACGAGTCGAGCGCCCTCCTGAGCCAAAGCTAGAGCTACACCGCGACCTATTCCTTGCGCAGCTCCTGTGACCACACACACTTTGTTTAGAAACCGTGGATTGGTCATGATCTAAGCCTCGCTACTGGCAGAGAACTTCTCGAAGTAGAAGTTCTTGCAACCTAAAGCTGACTCTTCCTGCCATTTACGTACGGCGTCTACCATAGCCACTGGGCCACACAGATAGGTATCGTATTCCCCTCCTTTCAACCAATCTGAATCTACATGCTGAGTGACATAGCCCTTCAATACATCATCTCGTTGGGTATCCAAAATACAGAACTTGAAACTGAACAATGGCAATTTTTCTTTCGCCATTTCCAATGCTTGTAGCCCAACCAAATCTTCATCCCTGGTAACCCCATAAACCAATAACCTGTCTCTTATACACATCTGACGCTGCCGACGAATAGAGAG
>CAJXPC010000304.1 GCA_913057845.1 uncultured Pseudomonadota bacterium | reverse complement strand
CGAGATGTAGAGAGGTCTCGTGGGCTCGGAGATGTGTATAAGAGACAGGTTATGAACTCAGCTTGGTGCCTTGCAGGCAGACCCAATCATCCATAGTTTGAAATGTACTCATTTCAAACCAGCGCCCATAAATACTAAGTAACTCTTGTTCATGACTCACGAGAATACCTGACAACACAATGTCTCCTCCCGGCTTAACCAGTTGGCTCAATAGGGGCGCCAAGACCTTCAAAGGTGACGGCAGAATATTTGCAATAACTATATCTACTTGCTCGTTAAAACTGTCACCCGCAGGAAACACCTCCAAGTCAACCTCGTTTCTAAGCGCATTGTACTGAGATGCGGCTAACGCATCTTCATCTATATCGATTCCAACCACCCTGCCTGCACCGAACATCTTTGCTGCTATTCCTAAAACCCCAGACCCACATCCATAGTCTATGACCGTTTGCCCGGAAACCAAATTGCTCTCTAACCAATGCAAGCAAAGCTGCGTCGTAGGATGACTACCTGTACCGAATGCGAGGCCCGGATCAAGAATGATATTGATTTCTGACGTAACTTTAACGGCCGACCAACTCGGTGAGATTTGTAAGCGCTTTGTGATTTGAATGGGTTCAAATTGTTGCTGTGTTAAACGAACCCAATCTTGATCATCAACAAGGCGCGTTTGAGGCGGTGACAACTGTAAGGGTTGCAGGGCATTAGATACGAAGGAACATATATCGGCTACTTCGATATCCTTATCAAAAAGCCCAACAACCAGATTGTATCCCCATGACAGTAGAACCTCCTCTCCTGGCTCGAGATAGATCGCTCTCTCTTTGACTGACCCCTCATCCGCATCAGTGACATCGACCGATAGAGCCCCAGCGTCAAACAACGCATCGCTCAAGGCTTCCACATCGGCCCCTGAAACTTCAAACTCTAATGCCTGCCAAGCCATAATTAAATCGAAAGAATATAGGTGAAGATGTGCAAACTAAGCGTTAGCGAGTTTTTTCTCGAGGTAATGAATATTTACACCACCCTCGATGAACTTTGCATCGGACACCAATTCACGATGCAGCGGAATATTGGTTTCAATCCCCTCGACAATCATCTCGGATAAAGCAACTTTCATTCTGGCAAGCGCTTGCGCTCGGGTATCCCCATGCGCGATTACCTTACCGATTAGAGAATCATAGTGTGGCGGCACAAAATAATTCTGATATGCATGCGAATCTACCCGAATGCCAGGTCCTCCAGGGATATGGAGTGTAGTAATCCTTCCTGGTGATGGCGTAAATTTAAAGGGATGTTCCGCATTGATCCTACACTCAACTGCGTGCCCCTTAAATTGAATATCTTTTTGCCTAAAAGGTAATTTATCTCCGAACGCAACAGAAATTTGAGTTTTTACGATATCGATACCCGTAATCATTTCGGTTACAGGGTGCTCCACTTGCACCCTCGTATTCATTTCAATGAAATAGAATTGTCCATTCTCATATAAAAACTCGAATGTTCCTGCACCTCGATATCCGATTTTTCGGCATGCGTCGACACATTTCTCCCCAATTTTTACTCTCTCCCTAGGGCGAATATGTGGTGCCGGCGCCTCTTCAATTACCTTTTGATGACGTCGCTGCAAGGAACAATCCCTATCGCCCAAATATACAGCGTGCTTATGTTGATCGGCCAGAACTTGCACTTCAATATGCCGCGGATACTCTAAAAACTTTTCCATGTAAACAGTTGGATTGCCGAAGGCGACTTGAGCTTCTTGTTTTGTCATGTTCACCGCGTTAACCAATGCCGCTTCGGTATGAACAACTCTCATTCCGCGACCGCCTCCGCCCCCAGAGGCCTTTATGATAACTGGGTAGCCAATATCTCGGGCAATACCAATAACCTCCTTCGGATCATCAGGAAGAGCGCCGACGCTACCGGGAACAACAGGTATACCAGCTTTGATCATCATAACTTTTGCGCTTACTTTATCCCCCATTAGGCGGATCGTTTCTGGTTTTGGTCCAATAAAAACCTGTCTCTTATACACATCTGACGCTG
>CAJXPC010000303.1 GCA_913057845.1 uncultured Pseudomonadota bacterium | reverse complement strand
AGCCCACGCAATGTGCATAGCCATCAATCTGTCGGCCTTCAGTAACCACAGCCTGAAATGCCGCATCTACTGAGCTGGAGTCACAAGCCTGAACTTCTACTATATGTACGCCCGACGTGTTGCCGTACAGAGCCTCAAGTACCGCAGTGTTTCGTCCCGCAGCAATCACCTCCTGGCCCGAATTCACGCACAACTGAATCAATTCCTGGGCGATTGCACTGTTGGCGCCCATTACAAATATGCACTTTGTCATTCTTTACTGCCTGTTTTGTCCAAAGTGCCCCTATTTTGTCCTAGACAGAAAATAAAGTCACGTCTTCCTTCAAAACTCTTTTCAGTCGTCAATTCCTCGAATTTGAACGGTTAGACTTTCTCCATCCCTATTAATTAATAAGCAGGAGACTGAACATGACCTATGAAACCATCCTTGTAGAAACCCTCGGCAAGGTGGGCTTGGTGCGCTTGAACCGCCCCCAAGTGCTGAATGCGCTGAACGACCAGTTAATGACAGAGTTGGGCCAGGCTTTGATGGACTTCGATTCCGATGACAACATCGGTGCCATGGTCATCACTGGCAACGACAAGGCCTTTGCTGCCGGAGCCGACATTGGCGCCATGGCCACATTTACTTACATGGATGTCTATAAAAGCGAATACATCACTCGCAACTGGGAAACCATCCGCAATATTCGCAAACCAGTGATTGCCGCTGTCCGTGGTTTTGCTTTGGGCGGTGGTTGCGAGTTGGCCATGATGACCGATTTCATTATTTGTGCCGACACTGCCAAATTTGGTCAACCTGAAATCAAGCTCGGCATTATTCCAGGCGCTGGCGGCACTCAGCGTTTGCCCCGCGCTATCAGCAAAGCCAAAGCCATGGACCTCTGTTTGACTGGTCGCCTCATGGATGCTGCAGAAGCCGAGCGTGCAGGCCTGGTTTCCCGTGTTGTCCCCGCTGACAAGTGCCTGGACGAGGCCATTGAGGCGGCCACTGTGATTGCCGCCTATTCAAATCCCTCTGTAATGATGGCCAAGGAAAGCATCAATCGGGCATTTGAAGGGTCTTTGTCCGAAGGAATGCTTTTTGAGCGCCGCATGTTCCACAGTTTGTTTGCTACTGAAGATCAAAAAGAAGGCATGGCGGCCTTCGTTGAGAAGCGGAAGCCCGACTTCAAGAACAAATAAGACCGAATTTTCCAAATTAATTTGAATTAAATTGGAATTAAATGGGTTCAAAGCTCTTTTTAAAGGGCTTGGGTGTCAAAAAAATGAAATATTTTCAGGGCTCCTCCGGGAGCCTGTTTTTTGTGCAACTCTGAAAAAAATCCTTGTGCTTCAGAGGCTTGTTTTCGTCGTCTTGTGGGGTGGTTGGAACACACTTTTGCTGTGTTGCAGAAAAATACAAATTTCTTCACAAAAGTGTTTGACAGTTGGAAAGATGATGTGCATAATCTCGTTTCTCTGCTGCACGACAAGCAGCACGAAACGAAGCAAACAAGCGGTTCTCCAAGGTTTTAAGTAAGCTTGAAGAGCAGCAAGGTTAGCAGAAATTTCGAAGCGATCTTTAACAAGTTAACAGCCGATAAGTGTGGGCACTGACCAGATGGGTTTAAGGTTTGTTCTTTTCTCAAAAAGAATGACTTTGAATCACGATTCAGAGTTAGTGCTCACGGAATAAAGTAAATGAGTGTGAAAGCTGTCAAGGCTTTTATAAACATCTACTCCGTCGAGTTTAGTAAATTTTGCAGAGATTAAACTGAAGAGTTTGATCCTGGCTCAGATTGAACGCTGGCGGCATGCCTTACACATGCAAGTCGAACGGTAACAGGTCTTCGGATGCTGACGAGTGGCGAACGGGTGAGTAATACATCGGAACGTGCCCAGTAATGGGGGATAGCTCGGCGAAAGCCGGATTAATACCGCATACGCCCTGAGGGGGAAAGTGGGGGACCGCAAGGCCTCACGTTATTGGAGCGGCCGATGGCTGATTAGCTAGTTGGTAGGGTAAAGGCCTACCAAGGCGACGATCAGTAGCTGGTCTGAGAGGACGATCAGCCACACTGG
>CAJXPC010000302.1 GCA_913057845.1 uncultured Pseudomonadota bacterium | reverse complement strand
ATCTACACCTCTCTATTCGTCGGCAGCGTCAGATGTGTATAAGAGACAGGTTTGAAATTAACAAGAATCAAATTCAGATGCCTACAGGAGCTTTGAAGAAAGTTGGTGAGTTCGCAATCTCGATTAGCCTGCATGCTGATGTGGTGGCAACAATTACGGCAACTGTTACAGCTGAGCAGTAGAGTTAAAGCAGTAAGTAAAAAAACCACGTGTTATCACGTGGTTTTTTTTTGTGGCAAGGTTTATACAAGCCTGTTACTTGCATTTTAAGCCTTATTTATTCGTTTCATTGTTGGTGGAAATGATATGCTTTACTATAGCAAGCGAGTCGATCTCATAAGAGCGTATCTGATGTATGTCTGATCAAGAAATATTGTCTATAAAAGTTCCACCCCACTCAATTGAGGCAGAACAATCTGTCTTAGGTGGCTTGTTGCTCGACAACACTGCGTGGGACCGCGTGGCTGACTTCATAAATGAATCGGATCTTTATCGTCCGGACCATAAAGTTATTTATCAACATATCTCCCGACTCATCGGCGCTAACAAACCTGCAGATGCAATCACAGTTGCTGAGAGTTTAGAGAATACCAAGGAGCTTGAAAAAGTCGGAGGCTTATCCTACTTAGGGGCCCTAGCTCAAAATACACCTTCCGTAGCGAATATTAGGCGATATGCTGAGATTGTTCGCGAGCGTTCAATACTGAGAAAATTAGCTGATACAGCCGCAACGATTGCTGATACAGCATATAACCCAATGGGTCAGGAAGCAGCTCAATTACTAGATGAGGCAGAGTCAAAGATATTTTCAATCTCTGAAGAAGGATCTAGGACGCGTCAAGGCTTTCAAGACATACAGCCTATATTGACTCAGGTAGTAGAGCGCATCGACATGCTTTATAACCGCGATAACCCTTCTGATGTGACGGGTGTTCCTACTGGGTTTGTGGATCTTGATCGTATGACCTCTGGTTTCCAGGCTGGTGATTTGGTTATTGTTGCGGGGCGACCCTCTATGGGTAAAACCGCACTAGCGTTAAACATTGCGGAACACGTAACTCTGGATGCGGGATTGCCCATCGGAATTTTTTCAATGGAAATGGGCGCGGGGCAGCTGGCAATGCGTCTCTTGAGCTCCTTAGGGAAAATTAATGCGCATGATTTGCGAACTGGACAATTAGCGGAGGATGATTGGAGGAAACTAACTAACGCTGTAGGTCGATTGAGCGAAGCGCCAATACATATTGATGAAACCCCGGGACTTAACTCGTTGGAATTGCGAGCGCGAGCCCGTCGTTTGCACAGACAATATGGCCAGTTAGGTCTTATAGTGATCGATTATCTTCAGTTAATGTCTTCGAATAGACAAGGGGAAAACAGAGCAACTGAAATTTCTGAAATTTCTCGCTCATTAAAAGGTTTAGCTAAAGAACTTAATGTTCCAGTGATGGCTTTATCTCAATTAAATCGATCTCTAGAGCAGCGTCCCAATAAACGTCCAGTAATGTCCGATTTAAGAGAGTCAGGGGCGATTGAGCAAGACGCAGATACCATTCTCTTCATATATCGAGATGAAGTATATAACCCAGATACGTTAGACAAAAATAAGGCTGAGGTTATTATCGGTAAACAGCGTAATGGCCCTACCGGTACGGTCATGTTGACTTGGAACGGAAAGCACACTCAATTTTCAAATTTTGCTAATCCGAATAATTATTAACCTATTTCTTGTTCTAAGAAAACTGACCAGTTACGTGCATCCTCTATATGCTGTCTAAGACTTCCTGAGCGTGACCGGGCACCTTAACTTTTCTCCACTCTTGCTGTAGAACGCCATCTGGACTGATCAAAAAAGTACTTCGTTCTATACCGCGAACCTGTTTGCCATACATATTCTTCATTTTAATCACATCGAACATTTGGCAAACTTCTTCGTTAATATCCGAGATTAGATCAAACTTGAAATCATATTTTGACCTGAAATTTTCGTGAGACTTAATGCTATCTCTTGATACGCCAAATATTAAACACTTTTTCTTGATGAAGGACCTGTCTCTTATACACATCTGACGCTGCCGACGAATAGAGAGGTGTAGA
>CAJXPC010000301.1 GCA_913057845.1 uncultured Pseudomonadota bacterium | reverse complement strand
CTATTCGTCGGCAGCGTCAGATGTGTATAAGAGACAGGTTGGTACCTCATTGAGGGTTTGAACGAATTTGGCGATTGGCGCCTGCATAGTACCCAGCAACTTCGAAAGCAATTCATCTCGACTTGGCATCTTCGCTAAAACAGAGACATCCGCTGCGGACATCACCTGATTCGGCATCGCACCGACCTTAATCAGAAACTTATCATTAGTCTTCGAAAAGTCACTCAGTACCTTCGCAGCAGCAACAGGGTCACTGGAAATCCCATAAGCTAATGGGCCCACCATATCCCCAGACAGCCCTTCAAATGGGGTGCCCTTCACTGCCAACTTGGCCAAAGTATTCTTGAGAACCCGCAGATAAACACCACTACTACGGGCATTAACCCTGAGTTGCGTCATCTCTCCCACCGTCAAACCTCTATACTCGGCGAGCACAACGGACTGAGCATCCGAGAGCTTTTCGGATATTTCTCCGATGACGGCCTCTTTTTGTTTCCTATTGAGACTCAAGTTTTTCTCCTATTGTTGACAAAAAGTAAGGCACCACTGCCTCACCACCCGCTTCAATAGCGTCCTTAGGCCCAAGCAGTAAGATTCACAAACATCACAATGAACACCAACAACTTGTCTTTAGGTATCACTATCTGCGTAGGCTGAAGAGCCGAAGCCCAACATTTAGATCCTTTCGAACACCTACGGTCTTTGACAGGCCAGCCCCTCGATATTCATCGTTGATCTGGCACCAAAGTTCTTACTATTTAACTAGTCCACGCCGACTGATCAAGTCTCACGCCGGGACCCATCGTACTGGAAACAGCAACACGCCTTAAATAAACGCCCTTTGCTCCACCAGGCTTATTTTTATTGAGCGCATCAATCAATGCTTTAAAGTTTTCCGCCAAATCGTCTTCGGCAAAAGAAGCCCTACCAATCGTGCAGTGAATAATGCCCGACTTATCAGTTCTAAATTGAACTTGGCCACCTTTCGCATTCTTTACCGCCTCACCCACATTTGGAGTGACCGTACCCACCTTTGGGTTCGGCATCAGACCTCTTGGACCTAAAATCTGCCCGAGCTGACCAACAACTCTCATTGCATCTGGAGTCGCGATTACTACATCAAAATCCATTGTGCCGGCTTTAACCTCTGCGGCTAAATCCTCAAACCCAACAATATCCGCCCCCGCCTCTTTGGCCTCATCGGCTTTATCACCCTGAGCAAAAACAGCAACCCGTACGGTCTTACCCGTACCCTTTGGGAGCACAACAGCGCCGCGAACTAATTGATCTGATTTTTTTGCGTCAATACCCAGATTGACTGCTATATCAATCGATTCATCAAACTTAGCGGTCGCATTTTGCTTCGCCAGCGCCAACGCATCAGACAAGGTATAGAACTTACTGGGATCAACCGTCTCTTTAATTTTACTAATTCTTTTAGATTGTTTTGTCATCTTTAGCTCTCCTCAACCTCAACACCCATGCTGCGCGCACTGCCTGCAATAATCTTCATCGCCGCATTGATGTCACCCGCATTGAGATCTTCCATTTTTGCCTTTGCAATTTCCTCAACTTGAGCTCTTGTCAGCTTGCCAACTTTATCAGTGTGAGGTCGTGGACTTCCCTTATCAAGCTTGAGCGCCTTTTTAATTAGCACCGAAGCCGGCGGAGTCTTGATGATGAATGTGAAACTCTTATCCGCAAATGCCGTAATAACGACAGGCAAAGGTAGACCTGGCTCGTAGCTTTGCGTCTTTGCATTAAACGCCTTACAGAACTCCATAATATTCAAACCCCTCTGACCCAGCGCAGGGCCGACCGGAGGACTTGGATTTGCTTTACCAGCAGGAATTTGTAACTTAATAAAACCGATTACCTTCTTTGCCACTGAAACACTCCTTCATTAGTAAGTGCGGGTCCAAACGCGCCCGATGAAAACGCTCCCCAAAAAATATAGCCAGCCATTATAACTGAAAACACAACTGTGTTTTCTTATATTGACCTCTGCATTATGCTTTTTCTACCTGAGCAAAATCCAACTCAACCGGTGTTGAACCTGTCTCTTATACACATCTCCGAGCCCACGAGACCTCTCTACAT
>CAJXPC010000300.1 GCA_913057845.1 uncultured Pseudomonadota bacterium | reverse complement strand
GCATCGGCCAGCAAGTGCCGAATTCCTAACAATCTCAACATTTGCTCAAGGTACGCCGATGGAGAGTTAGAGAATACAATTTTCTTCCCCGACATTTGCCTAAATAATCTTATCAACCTAGAAGAACGGGAAGCAAAGCTATCCAATTCTCCAATATCGTGAGTTTTTTTAAGAAAATCTTTTGAGTCAACAGCGTGATGACGCACCAAGCCCGTCAGCGTTGCTCCATATCTATCCCAGTAGAGCTTACGTAAGCGATTAGCCTCATTCCTCTCCACACACAAATGATCCTCAATGTACTGAGTCATTTTTTCGTTAATGAGTGGAAATATTTCCCTTCCCGAAGCGAACAAAGTGTTATCAAAATCAAAAATCCAGGCAGCCGGTTTGATCTCGGATTGCTGTATCTGGCGGCATGCCTCAGCGAGAAACTTCACTCTAGCGACTGCGAATCAACGTCCCAACACCTTGGTCGGTGAGCACTTCCAGCAATACTGCATTTTCCACTCGACCATCGATAATATGCACACTATTCACGCCGCTCCTGGCCGCATCAAGTGCCGATGAGATCTTAGGCAGCATGCCTCCGAAAACCGTTCCATCTTCAATAAGGCGATCGATGTCGCCTGGGGTAACGCCCGTTAATAACTGTTCATTCTTATCAAGGATGCCAGCCGTATTAGTCATCAATATTAATTTTTCTGCGTTAAGTACCGTCGCTAACTTCCCGGCCACAAGATCAGCGTTGATGTTATACGCTTGCCCATCTTCTCCGTAACCGATCGGCGCCACCACGGGAATAAACCCCTCCATTTCTAATGTGGAAATAACTCGCGGATCCACCGAATCCACCTCGCCGACCTGTCCTAAATCCAGCGGCTCTCCATTAGCGACCATCTGAAGTTTTCTAGCTCGAATAAGACCACCGTCCCGACCAGTCAAACCCACGGCCAGACCACCAGCATTATTGATCAAGCTAACAATGTCTTTATTGACGTGAGCCCCAAGGACCATCTCAACTATATCCATGGTCTCTTTATCCGTAACCCTCATACCTTGGATAAATGTTCCCTCTTTGCCAAGGCGAGCCAACATGTCATTAATCTGCGGACCACCACCATGGACAATTACCGGATGCATGCCAACAAGCTTCAACAGAACTACGTCTCGCGCAAAAGATCGTTTTAATTTGTCATCAACCATCGCGTTGCCACCGTACTTGATGACAATAGTTTTTTTATGAAAACGCTTTATGTACGGCAGAGCCTCTGCCAATATTTGAGCCTTCTTGTGCGCCTCACCAGTATTTAGCGACATTATTAGGATTCCTGTTTAAATGACTTTTCGTGACGATCTAATTTTAACCGACTTGGCGTCTTTCGAACTAATGCCCACTATTACGTTACTTACCCGTTTAAAATAACGCACTTTTAAGACAAATATTATCTATGCGCATGAATAGTAGACGTTTTTTCTTATTGCTGTTGTGCTTACTCACGCCGATTATGGTGTTCGCCAAACCGGATGAAAATTTAAGCTCCACGGCTCAAATGTACATCCTAGGCGACCTGTCGAGCGGGATCATCATCAGCGAGAAGAACGCATCTCGAACCATTGCCCCTGGGCCTTTGACGAAGCTGATGACGTTATATGTCATTTTCTCCGCCCTCGAGTCTGGAGACATTCGTCTTAACGACAAAATAAAAATATCCAAAATTGCTTCTAACGCGCCCGGGTTGCGCATGTTCCTGTCCGAAGGGGATCGAGTCAAAGTCGAGGACCTCATCAAAGCCATAGTCATCTATGGCGCTAACGACGCAATAATGGCACTTATTGAAGAAGTTTCGGGTGCCGAAGCTGAATTCGTGGCGACAATGAACAACAAAGCAAAGTCAATTGGTTTAACGACTTCGCGCTTCGACGATGCTATTGGCCAAGCGGTAAATAATCGCAGCACTACCGTATCGGATTTATATCAGCTATCTGCCGCCATCATTACAGACTTTCCGCAGTATTACCCCTACTTCAAATTACAAAAACATGAATGGCAAAGCATTACCCAATACCTGTCTCTTATACACATCTCCGAGCCCACGAGACCTCTCT
>CAJXPC010000299.1 GCA_913057845.1 uncultured Pseudomonadota bacterium | reverse complement strand
GAGATGTAGAGAGGTCTCGTGGGCTCGGAGATGTGTATAAGAGACAGGTACCAGTTAAGGTTTGGATAATCTGACGCATATCTAAGACTCTAAAATCATTCTCCATGTTGTCGGGTAGTCGCCTAGATTGTCTTATCAGCTCGGTTATTTTTGTTTGCGCGATGCTGATTTTGTTGCTGTCTGCAACTTTCACGGCCATTCTTTCAATGTCGAGACTGCCCAGAAGGCGTCTATGCACAGTCTTGAGCGGCATAAGCACCTTGTCGTCTTGGTCTGTGCCCCATGTGGACTGACCTTTTGATTCGAGTACCCCAATTACTTCACATGTAAATTGCTTCACGCGAATTCGTTGTCCTTGTGGATTTTCTTTACCAAATAACTTGTTTTTCACAGTTGTTCCCAGAATGCAGGAAGCTTTGCCTGAATTGAGTTCGTTGTCGTAGAATTGTCTACCCGATTGCAAAACCCAATTGCCAACTGTAAAAAAATCGTTGGTTGTGCCTGTAATTAATGTGGTGTAATTTTTCGCCTGGAATATTACAGTCGCAGAAAGGGTTGAGTAGGGTGCTACGCCCGTTATACCAGTAACCTGCGTTTTTATTAGGTCTACATCTTTTTGTTTGAATTTTGGCGTATTTGCACCCGAGCCCCTTCGTTGTCCAGGACGCACAATGAGCTGATTTGTTCCCATTGCTGAAATCTGGTCGCTCACCGACTGTGTTGCCCCACGACCAACAGTGACCATAGTTATGACTGCGGCAACACCGATGATGATTCCGAGTACCGTGAGGAAACTTCTTAGAAGATTTCTTTTTATCGCATTGACGGCTAGAGCAAAGGAATTCCAAAACATGAGTTTAATGAGACCTAGTTAGTAATTTGACCATCTAAGAAGTGCACTACGCGGCTTGCGTATTCGGCCATTTGAGGCTCATGGGTAACCATGATGACTGTAATGCCTAAATCTCGATTCAATGAAGTAAGTAAAGACATGATTTCCTCGCTTGTTTGAGAGTCTAAATTTCCCGTTGGCTCATCAGCTAGAAGTATTTTAGGTTTTGTTACGATGGCGCGAGCAATCGCTACGCGTTGTTGTTGTCCGCCAGAGAGTTCGCTAGGAGTATGGTTCCTCCAATTGGATAAGCCGACTTTCTCAAGAGCGGCATTGGCTGCTGAACGTCTTTCAAGAACCTTGTCCCCACGATAGATCAAAGGAAGCTCTACATTTTCCAATGCCGAACTTCTAGGGAGCAAATTAAATCCTTGAAAAATGAATCCCAGGAAGTTTCTCCTTAGTAAGGTTCTTTGGTATGTATTTAGGTTTTCTACGGGGACATTTTGAAACAGGTAACTTCCACTTGTGAGCGTGTCGAGGCATGCGGCAATATTCATGGTTGTGGATTTTCCTGAGCCACTTGGCCCCATCAGCGCTAAGAACTCACCGTCTTCGATAGCTAAGTTCAGTCCTTTCAGTGCTCGGAAGGTGCTGTCGCCTGACCCGTAGGTCTTGGTGACATTTTTGAATTGAATGAGAGTCATTGGGATTTTTGACCTAAGTGAGTCAAGGCTGTTCTGCAATTGCATCGATGATTACGTCCGTACCAGGTTTAAGGTTGCTTGTCGTTACAGCGCTAAATCTAGGATTTGTGGCCAGAATATCTACAGCAATTTCTACTGGGCCTGCTTCGCTGAGGATCCACAACTTAGAAAGACCAGTTTGTTGTTCAGTGCGAACCTGTTGTTTGGCTGTTTTTGGCCGAGGGAACAAGAATCCGAAAACGCTTTTATTGGGTTTTTCATCTTCAGCTTGTACATTGAGATCTACTCGAAAAGCTGCGTTTGGCACTAAGAGTTGATTTGTAAGGTCGAGAGTGGTTATGACTGCCGTTCCAGTCATCCCAGGTCTAAGTGATAGATCGGAGTTGCCGACATCTAATATCGTGGGGTAGGTGACTACGTCATCTTTGATCTCGGCAGCAAAGCTAATTCGATGAATGTTTGCGGAGTATTCCCGGTCAGGCCATGCGTCCACAGTGAAGTAGGATTTTTGTCCATTTTTAATGTTCCCAACATCTGCCTCATCGACGTCGACGTGCAACTTCATTTTCGATAGGTCTTCGGCAATGGTGAACAAAACAGGTGCTTGAAATGAAGCAGCAACTGTTTGCCCGGGCTCTACTGAGCGCTTTAAGACGACCCCATTAATAGGTGAAATCAAGGTTGCCTCTGTCTCTTATACACATCTCCGAGCCCACGAGACCTCTCTACATCTCGT
>CAJXPC010000298.1 GCA_913057845.1 uncultured Pseudomonadota bacterium | reverse complement strand
TCTACACCTCTCTATTCGTCGGCAGCGTCAGATGTGTATAAGAGACAGGGGATAAGCTCGATCATAAGTGATCTTTTGTAACGCGCTACTTTATTGCTTGTAATTGCCAAACGACGTGTGAAATTGAGCGTTTAACATACTTTTTGTGAGCATTCTTGATCACATTGATTAACGAACGTTCTGCAGTCTGAGAGTATTTTGGATAGATTCTTTGCGCTTCGATAACTTTGAATTGTCCGGTAAAACCATAGCGCTTCGCCTCGGCGTTATCGCCACAGAAGTATTCGTGTGTGGCCTCGGTGATGATATTCACGTGGGTCGGGTCTTGGAATGCCTCAGGTGAAGGAAACGCAGGAGTAGATGCGTAAAATAAGCCATTGGGTTGCAGTACACGGTGAATTTGATTCATCAGCTCAACAAATGGATTCATAATAATCCCTCGCTCGTGATCGACCGACTGCCTCGGGATGTGTTCAATAACGTCAAAAGCAGACACAGAGTTGAAATATGAATCTCCAAAAGGAATGGGCTCGCATACTAGGTTGCAGAGTTTAAAGTGCTCATCGGGTTCCCTAGTTCCTAATGAGAGGTCAACGCCAAATAATTCTGATGCCTCATAGGGGTTGCGTGCATGGTCTCCGCAACCTAAATCTAGATGTTTATTTGAGTTTTCAGTAGTGTGCATGCGTATTCTTTATTCCTTTAAAAGACAAGTCGCATTGAAAGATCGATTGAGTCAATATCTTTTGTCAATGTGCCAATAGATATGCGATCAACACCCGTCTCGGCGATAGCTACAATAGAGCTCAGAGTGATGCCGCCAGACGCTTCCAGTAATGCCCGTTTATTTGTCAGTGCTACTGCGTCTTTCATTTGAGAGACTGTAAAGTTATCCAGCAGTATCAATTTTGCTCCATTGTCTAGAGCCTCTTCCAATTGTTCGAGCGACTCTACCTCGACTTGAATGGAAATGGTCTTGTCAATGTGTCGCGTGGCAGCAAGCGCTGCTGTAATGCCGTTAGAAGCGGTAATGTGATTTTCCTTGATAAGAACGCCGTCATACAATCCAATACGATGGTTTTTCCCACCACCGACTCGGACAGCATATTTCAGCGCCTTTCTTAGTCCTGGAAGCGTCTTTCGAGTGTCCAAAATAGTAGCGTTGGTATGAGCAATGGCGTCGACGAACAGCCTTGTTTTTGTTGCAACAGCAGACAGTGTTTGTAAGAAGTTCAAGGCGGTTCTCTCCCCAGTTAAAAGCGCCCGGGCGGGCCCTTGTAGCTTGCAGAGTATGTCTCCTGCCGTTACTCGATCCCCATCCTTGTATTGCCAATCAAGAGTGATTGATGGGTCGAGTTTTTGAAACGTTGCGTTCGCCCATGCGCTTCCAGATAAAACGCAATCGACTCTGGACAAAATAGCACCTTGGCCAATTGTTTCTTCGGGAATTAAAGACGAAGTTAGATCACCACTGCCAAGATCCTCTTGAATGGCTAAATCAACGCCGCTATCTATGGTTTCTTTTAAATTAAAATTGCTCATTGCTTCAAAACTATGGTTGAGAGTGATAAGTGCTTATTGAGTGAGGGCTTGAATGGAGATGGCTCCTCTGATCTCCCCGACTCTATATCCTTTCGCTTTGTCGAAAGGGTACCGCTGATTAAGTGTTTTTGCCACATCCTCAGGGATGTCGCTTTCGGCGCCATGACACGTTAAACAAATGGGTCCGGTGGACAGTGCTCTCATGTATCGAACGATATTTTTTTCAGATTGATGGTCAACGAATGTGGCTTCTAAATTTTTACCCGGTTCACCAGATAGCACCCTTGCGGAGAACTGTCGTAACTGTTCTTGTTCCCATGTGTCTGGGGTGCCAATGAGTGGGTTTCGTACTTTAAGGCTCACCCTCGCAATTTTCCATCCAGTCTCTTTTGAAAGTTGATTGGCAAGAGTTGGTGCTATCGTCTCACACACCTGAATGGCAGCTGCAGGACCATCGGAGGACATGGCCGTCTTCAGTGATTTGCCCAATGTTTTCATGAAATCGAGAGCGACAGACTGCATTTCACCAATCAGCACTTCATTTGATACAAGCTCCTTTGCATGAGAGATTCCGCAACTCAATAAAATTAGAGTGGTCATTAGGCATAATTTTTGTTTCATGGTTGACCTCAACGGTGATTCATATGCAGTGTGCACTTGAAATTAGTAAATCCCCCCCAATTTTAGTACTAACTAGACACTGTCTCTTATACACATCTCCGAGCCCACGAGACCTCTCTACATCTCGT
>CAJXPC010000297.1 GCA_913057845.1 uncultured Pseudomonadota bacterium | reverse complement strand
GCTCGGAGATGTGTATAAGAGACAGGTATACGGTGGCCGGGACCATCCCGAACTGTACCGGGAAGAACTCGGCCATATTGATGTAACCGTTATTGCGCCGGCCTCCAGCGACATCGAACAGCTTCCCGATCGGTTGGGAGAGCTGGCGAGCTTGCCCTGGGTGTTTCCGGCGGAACATTGCCCTTACCATCAAATGTTGAAGAAAATGCTCGGCGATGATAACGATCAAATACATGTTGTTGCCACTTCCGACGACGAATATTCTACATTGGCTATGGTTAGATCCGGTATGGGATTAGGCGTACTTGAACGCCAGCTTGCCACTGCGTCCGCCGCGCGCGGCGATATCCAGATTGTCGCCAGGGACAGAATGAAATTGCCAATTTACCTGGTGGCGAGAAAAGACCGTTACGAAAGTATTGAAGAGTTGGCGCTTTTTTTTAACCTGGTTCGTGAGCACTGGTCAATCAGAGGCTGCAACACCTGCCTCTCCCAGGAGAAGTTGGATGGTGTGCTGATTTAGTTAGCAGTGTCCGGAATCATTGAACCACTGCACAGCCAGTGGTATATCGGTTGCGGGCAGGAATTTTACCTCCGATCAATTCAGGGTAAGTCTATCCCCAATCTCTTCCAACAGAATTTTAATTCGCGTCACTCGCCTCAGATCTCGGTGCGTAAGCATCCACAATTGTGTTCTCAAAAGATAAGATCGGTTGAACCACCAGAACAAACGTAACGAACCCACCAATCAGCTGCATCAAACATTTGTTAATAACAGTCGTATATTAATAGATGGATTCCGTACTGCTCCGATTCATATATTTGAAGTTCAAGCTTTCAAGGAGCAAATTATGAAGATCCTCGCCATGCTAGTGGTTGCATTAGGTATCGGAATCGCAGGCTGCGACCAATCGATTGAAATCAATACCGCTGGAACCGATCGCTCGGATACGAACTGGTACATTGCTGATGGAGAAATAGCAACACAACTCAACGGCTCAACTGAGTATGTTGATTTTACACTAATACAGAAACGTTCGAGTGGCTCTGTTGTTTCCGGTTTCGTTCTATACGATGTGCATCATCGCGGATACAACATGCTGATACATCGAAGAACAAAAACTGAGGCAGGTCTGATAGAAAGCTGGAGCTTCCACGAAATTCAAAATGGAAAATCAGAGGTTAGCTGTATGGAGTCACTTAACGACTACTTTACCCTTCCTGCCACCCTTAGAATGGTTGCCTGGACTCATGCCCCTTTCGACAACATTGTAGCTCCCAACGCCCACCCTACGATAAGCACTTGGACAAAAGGGGAAATACCCGTAGTAAACTCCAGTCTATTCAAACTAGAGCAGAAAATAGACCGGATAACCCGGATGCCGGAGAACTTCAGGCTGTGGTCATCAACCGGAAAAGTCGTTCAAATGGGAAAAGTTACGCAAATGGCCCTGATTGATCAGCTATACATGCCTGTGAGCATTAAGATCGTAACAAATGAACAGGAGGTCAGTGTCATGCTTCGAAATGGTGCCGTATTAAGTAACACAGAGAGCGCTAACGGTATCGAGGCTTATCGTCGATATATAGAATCACCAACCGCAACCTGTGTCTCCCCACATTTTTCAAATGACCAGTTGAAACAGCTCTAGATGAGTTATGCTGCTGGGCAAGCATCTAGTCACGATTCTCTGCGGTAAAGCGTCCTGAATAATAACCATCATAAAAGAACCCGGCCAAAGGCCGGGTCCCCTAACAAGGACACGCTATGACTCTTGAGATCTGGATAACCTTTGTATCTGTGGTCTTCATCTTTGCCATCATCCCCGGGCCAACTGTGATCTTGGTGCTTGGTCAGTCTATCAGTCACGGGAAAAAATCTGTTATTCCACTGGTTTCTGGCGTTTTAATTGGTGACTTCGTGGCAATGACGTTGTCCTTGATTGGTCTAGGTGCTGTTTTAGCGACTTCAGCGACGCTCTTCCTGATCCTAAAATGGTTTGGGGTTGGGTATCTGGTTTACCTTGGTATAAAAGTCTGGCGCGAAGTGCCTCAGCGTGATTTGCCGTCGTTATCAGCTCCAGGGATGTCATCAGCGAACCTGTTCAAGTCCTCTTTTCTCGTTACAGCACTGAACCCAAAGGATATTGTCTTTTTCGTTGCTTTTTTCCTCAGTTTGTTAATCCCGAAGTACCGGCTGTTCCACAGCTACTCATATTAATGGTGACGTTTTTGGGCGTCGTCTCGATATCTATTACCTGTCTCTTATACACATCTCCGAGCCCACGAGACCTCTCTACATCTC
>CAJXPC010000296.1 GCA_913057845.1 uncultured Pseudomonadota bacterium | reverse complement strand
ATGTACCTCCGTGAGGCACTCGCTAAAGGCGCAATCTATCGGATGTGATGCCGTTTCAGTCGACGGTTTTGAGTGTGGTGGTCATCCGGGAGAAGATGATGTTCCTAATTTTATACTCCTACCAAGAGCGGCTGATGAATTAGAGATCCCGATTGTTGCTTCAGGTGGTATGGCGGACGGACGATCACTGGTTGCTGCTCTAGCGTTAGGTGCCGATGCGATCAATATGGGTACGCGTTTCATGGCAACCCAAGAGGCGCCTTGCCACCCTAATGTGAAGGAGGCTTTGCTTAAGGCTACTGAGCTGGATACCAGGCTAGTGATGAGACCTTTGCGTAATACGGAGCGCGTATTAAACAATAACGCAGCGCAAAAACTTCTTGAAAAAGAACGTTCCCTTGGTGAAAACATACAAATCGATGATGTATTAGATGAGGTTTCTGGTGTCTATCCCAAGGTGATGGTTGATGGAGAAATGGAAGCGGGGGTTTGGTCTTGCGGCATGGTTGTCGGATTAATTAACGACATTCCTTCTTGCAAAGACTTGATTGAGCGAACGATGTCTGAGGCAAAATCTATTCTCGATAAGAGAAACCAACAAATAACGGCATGACCTTAATTAACTCAACCCTATGACAATGGTGTTGACTTAATGGTTGCGCAGCAGTTGTCATCTATGGATTGGAAGCGACGTTTCTATACGGTCATTTTTGAGGCCGACACGCCTGCGGGGCGATTCTTCGACCTATCTCTAATTTGGTTGATTGTTCTGAGTGTGGCGGTTGTCATGCTCGACAGCATAGATTCGATTCATTCCAACTGGGGTGAGCAATTGATGAGGTTGGAATGGATATTCACCGGGGTATTTACCCTTGAATATTGTGCTCGGATATGGTGTGCGCCCAAGCCCTTCGCATATATGCGAAGCTTTTACGGAATCGTAGACTTTCTGGCGGTTATACCTACATATCTTGCGTTGGTTGCCCCGGGCATCCATGTGCTTATCGACATAAGAGTACTTCGGCTTTTAAGATTGTTTCGGTTGTTGAAACTGACAGCATATGTCGCTGAGTACGCATCACTGGGTCGAGCGCTCTACGCCTCTAGACGTAAAATTTTAGTGTTTTTGACGTTTGTTGGAATGGTTGTATTGATTATGGGTACGGTGATGTATGTCGTAGAAGGTCCCGAGAACGGTTTTACCAGCATTCCAATGGCAGTTTACTGGGCCATTATGACGATGACCACCGTCGGATTTGGTGATATTTTTCCTCAAACCGATATTGGTAGGATCGTTTCATCAGTAACGATGCTTCTAGGTTGGGGGATTCTCGTTGTGCCAACTGGCATTGTGAGTGCAGAGTTTGTATTTCAAAGAGAGCAACCGACAACCAGAACGTGTGGTCAGTGTCTCAGTGAGGGGCATCTTAAGGCTTCTACATTTTGCCGGGATTGTGGTGCCTCGCTTTAAGTAATTCATAAGAAACGTGTGAATCTTGATAAAGTGGCATCGTTTATATTTAAAAGAGGGTGGTTGGAAAATGATTAGAATTTGGAATGTGAGCCTGTCGATGCTTGCTATGTTTGTATTGGTGAGTTGTGGCGAAAAGACTGAAGTTGTATCCACAGATTCCTCTGAAGAGGCGGGTATATTTCTTCAAATAATGCTCGAAGATGAAAAAGGGCAGGAGATCAGTTACGTCTCGTTTAATCCAAATGTTAAAACGTTGGAGGCATGTAATGTCGTAGTAGAGGCGGAGTTGGATAATATTGTTAAGAAACTGCCGCCTGAATATAGCGGGTCAACAGTTACGGGTTGGTCATGCTCTCTTTCAAATCCAGAGGCTGGAAAAATAAAAATAGACCGAGTAGATGCTTAACGTTGGTAGGGTTTATACGAAAATGTGAAGCCTGATTTCTTGATCTAAGGTGAGTTCTATGAGAGTAGTTTAAATCTCGGAAAGCAAATATGGCGCTATAACTTGAACAACCGGTCTGATTAGCGCAAACTTGACGCTAGTTTGTTGATTATTGATGTAATTTTTAATGGTAAATGCATGAGTGAAAATATCCTAAAGTATTTGAGAACGCAAGGCGAGCAGCTTGACGCTGACATTTCAAAAGCGTTGAAGATTCCTAAAGTCCAGCTTGAAAAGCAGTTATCTGAGCTATTAACAGCTGGAGCAGTTATATGTTGCCATGTAACTCGTTTCAGTGGCGAGAAAAAAATAGAAGGCATGAGCTATCGTTTATCAGCCCATGTGCCACCTAGAGCTCCCGGTAGGAAGCCAGGAGGAAAAGCTAAAGC
>CAJXPC010000295.1 GCA_913057845.1 uncultured Pseudomonadota bacterium | reverse complement strand
GAGATGTAGAGAGGTCTCGTGGGCTCGGAGATGTGTATAAGAGACAGGGTGAAGACTTTAGTCTACGATTGAATGAGGTAGTGTTATGCCAGGCCCTCTTGACGGCGTCAAAATTCTAGATCTAACGTCTGTAGTCATGGGTCCTTTTGCGACCCAAATACTGGCGGAGTTAGGCGCGGAGGTGGTTAAGGTTGAGTCCTTCTCAGGTGATAATATGAGGGACGTTGGGCCTATGGCAAATCCTCATATGGGGCATTTGCACTTACATTTAAATCGTGGGAAAAAGGGTATTGCTGTTGATTTGAAACATCCCTCTGGGATTGACGTCATTAAAAAGTTAATTCTGCGCAGTGACGTTTTAATTTACAACGTGAGACCAAATGCTATGGAGCGATTGGGTTTGGCTTACGATGATGTGAGTGCGCTGAACCCAAATATTATCTACGTTGGTGCTTATGGGTACTCAGAAAATGGCCCTCGAGCGGGTCGGGCGGCTTACGATGACCTGATCCAAGGTAGCACTGGTGTGCCTTGGCTTGTTTCGAAGGAAGGTCGGGAAACACCTCGTTATGTGCCTCTTAATTTTGCAGACCGTGTGACTGGATTGCATGCTGTTTATGCCGTAACAGCAGCCTTATATCAGCGGGAGAAGTCGGGTCGAGGTCAATCGGTAGAGGTTCCTATGTTTGAGTCGATATCACACTTCGTGTTAGGGGACCACATGGCTGGCCTGAGTTTTCAACCTCCGATTGGACCTTCGGGCTATGAACGGCTAAAACACCGACGCGTTTATGAGACGAAAAATGGTTTTATTTGCGCCTTAGTTTATAACGAAGCGCAATGGACTAGATTTTGGGCCGCCATGAATCGACCTGAAATGATGAATGATCCAAAGTTTATAACGCATTCTGCTCGAGCCACAAATATTGGTGAGATATATGATCTTCTATCAGAGATGATTAAAAATGAGGATACGGACTATTGGATGTCATTTTTTCAGGACGTTGATGTCCCTGTGGCTAAAATGAATACGGTAGACGACTTGTTGTCGGATGAGCATCTCCTAGAGACAGGGTTCTTCATCAATGAAGAACACCCAACTGAAGGCAGTTTGTACGCGACAAAGACGCCCAGCAATTGGTCTCATTCGTCACCAGAGAGAGTCACTCCGGCGCCAACCTTGGGTCAACATACGCGAGAGGTGTTGAGCGAGCTCGCGTACAGTGAGGACCAAATTAATGACTTAATCCGGGCTGGCGCGGTTTCAGACGGATCATCCTGACACTTTCTTTAGGATAGTTTAAACCCACCACCAGGGCCTCCGCCTGGATTTCCTCCTGGTATACTCCCAGGCAAAACGATCGATGAAGCTTGTTCTCGTCGCATTTCTTGGAGCTCCTTAATTGCTTTTTCTACAGCAACTTTTCCAGCGTCACCATATTTTTCGACAGCTTCTGCTAATGACTTCGCTTCTATTTGAAATGCAATAGGAAGCGCCCCCATCGGCGTCATGATTTGGGTCTCTCCAGCATAAATCGTTTGTCGCTCAGGATCATCATCTCCGTTCGTGGTAATTGGATTTGATATGCGTATTGTGCCTACTTGCCGATCTGTGACGGTTTCTTCTCGGAACAAATTTGCTTGGTCCATGGCCAGCTCGTCAATTGATCTTTGTTCGTTAGCCATTAAATTACTCCTTGCAATAGTGGTTAAATTTTTCTATCAGCCATAAGGATATCAAAGGTTGGTAAGTTCGACAAAATACAACTTGGGTATCGAATGTTGGAGGGCTGAGTCTCGGGTGTGTGCACTGCATTTTATTAATAATTTGACAGGTTCGTAAAAAGTGTTACATTAATCAACACGAAGTAGAGCAAAGAACCACTTTGGGCTTAAATTCCGAGTCAGGCCCCTCAAAAAGTGATGGAGATTAGTGCTTATAGCGAGCTCGCTGCGTGACCAAAAAGCCCTCGGGATTACAGAAGACTTGGCAAAGATTTTTCCAGTCGTTCTTAAAATTTAAAAATGAATGAGCTAGGACGGATTGTAACCGTAGAGCGGGGTATCAGTTATCAATGGGCTGCGATCGATTATTCAGTACCTCAGCTAGTTAAAGATTTTAAAAAATTTGTATGTTTGTTCATTGAACGTGGCAGCCCCTAATGTTAGGGACGCTCATGTTCTCCCCAATGTTCCTGTCAGTCGAGGTTTAGGTGTCAAGAAACAGCAGAGATTTTCGCTTCAAGAAAAAAAGTCCCCCTTCTGGGCAATCTGGAATTTCCGGACTCCAAAGTGGCCGATTGAAGAT
>CAJXPC010000294.1 GCA_913057845.1 uncultured Pseudomonadota bacterium | reverse complement strand
GTCTAAGTCTGTAAATGCGTCGAGGGCTCGTACTTTGTCAATGTTTACTAAGTTGATTGCGCGTTCAATCATTGCTTTGGCTTGTGCTTCTGTGCCGAATTCGGTAGCGTGATTTAGCGTAGTCGTCATGCTCAACAAGAGTGCGATTGCCGCGAGAGTTAGTTTCTTGATCATAATAAATACTCCTATAGATTGTTTCACTTAAAAGGCGCGCAGGTATTGCTCGAACAATTGTATCGATAAAAACATGTTGTGAGTTATATTTCTCTAGTCAACTAACGAGTTTATATTGATCGTTAACTGCTGTAACTTTGGTAATATCAAGTTTTCGTTTCGTGGAGAAATCATGGGTTGGGAAGGTAAATTGTTAAGCATTCATATCGCACCTGAGGCGAGCTATGAGATGGAGGCATTGGAGGAGGCGGAGCTTGTCGCTGGCAGGGGCATTGTCGGAGACCGTTACTACCTGGGCCGCGGTACCTATTCGCCCAAGCCAGACTGCCGAGAAATCACCTTGATTGAACAAGAAGCATTGGATGCATTGGTTCGAGATGATCCACCCATGCAAGGTTCTTCCATCAAGATTGAGCCGTTTGAACATCGAAGAAATCTGACTGTAGAAGGTGTGCCTTTAAATCATCTTGTTGGTTACCGGTTTAGTATCGGTGAGTGTATCCTTTCGGGTGGGCGACTGAATTTCCCTTGTCGATATCTTGAGCAACTATTGGATCGACCAGTGTTTTTACCTCTTTATAATCGGTCAGGTCTTAATTGTTGGATCGAGAAGGGTGGCGTTATTCATCCCGGGGATCAGATCGTCCCCTTAAATGAAGTCACCACTAAGCCTCATCGTTAGGCTAATTTGATGAGCGCACGCATCATTATGAAGCTCCACGTTGAGCGACGTGATCAGCTTGATGAAGACTTGGTTCGTATCTGGTTGCGCCATCCGCTGAGGCCTAAGCTCCCAGCATGGTCTCCCGGTGCTCATGTGGACCTCCGTCTCGGTGACGGTAAGATTCGACAGTATTCGTTAACCAGTGATCCGCAAGATCTATCGCAGTACGCCATTACCGTAAAGCGAGAAAATGCAGGGCGAGGTGGATCATCCTGGGTACATGAGCATCTTAATGAAGGAGCTCAAGCGCGGGTCTCGACCCCGCGTAATAACTTTGTGCTGGTTGAGGCTCCGAGTGTCTTGATTGCGGGCGGTATTGGTGTGACACCTTTGATTTCTATGGGGCGTGCATTAATGCAGAGTAAGTTGTTACACGGGTTTCATTTTTGTTCACAGAGGGCCCAACCTAAGGTAGTGGAGGAGCTGAAACAGATTTGTGAGACTTCGTTGAGCACATACGTTTCCGATGACCCCAACAGCCCGCGGCTCGATTTGTCGGCGTTGATTGCTGGCTTGTCACGTGATCTGCATATTTATTGCTGTGGTCCTGAGCATTTGATGACTGAAGTGAAAGAGTTGACCAAGGACTGGAATCAAGAGCAGATTCATTTTGAGGTGTTTAACACCGCAGCAGATGAGGGCTACAAGCCTGAGCCGTTTGACGTCATCGTATCAAGCACTGGGGAAACCTTACGAGTTCCTGCAAATCATTCGGTACTTGATGTGTTAAGAATGGCCGGACATATTGTCCCGTCGTCCTGTAGGCAAGGGCTTTGTGGTACCTGTGAATGTGGCTATATATCAGGTGATGTGATTCATCGCGACTCGGTGCTGAGCCCTGATGCCCGTCAAGATCGTATGATGCCGTGTGTATCAAGGGCGCGGGTTTCTGTGACGCTAGATCTATAAGTCGTTAACTACGGCCGCAAAAATTTTTATATTTATACACCACTCGAGATGCAAGCCAAATTAACGAGTGAAGTGTTTCCGGTTGTGCTCGGGTTGATCCGCCACGCAGCATTAATTTCGGCTCGGAATACTTCTCGGCCTGAAGCGTTGATTCTTTCGAAGAAAATTATATTCAAGGTTTTCTGTTGATGTGTGTCGCAGTCTACTTCAATCTCTCGTACAAAAGACTGAAATGTAATTTGGTGCCCATCGGATTGCGCGACTTGGGGAATAAAAAAATCAACGAGATTTCTCACACTCCTTTTAGTACTATCAATGTGCGATATGTTGTCAACATCGAGATAGACCACCATGTGCTCGGTGTGATCAATCTGGTGCCATTCTGCAATGCCAGGTTGAGGAATGAGGGCTAAAACTAAGCCGCAGCATCCCATCATACGAATCCATATGGTGTTACACCAATTATAGGACCTGTCTCTTATACACATCTCCGAGCCCACGAGACCTCTCTACATCTC
>CAJXPC010000293.1 GCA_913057845.1 uncultured Pseudomonadota bacterium | reverse complement strand
AGGTCTCGTGGGCTCGGAGATGTGTATAAGAGACAGCTCAATTGTTGCGGTAGACAGAGTGTTCCGCTGACTGTGAGTTAAGTCCCATCGAATATTAGATTCTTCAGCCAGGAAAATTACGAGGGCGGCAATGCCAAGCAAAAGGCCTACGAATACCCCATTTTGTATGAGCAATTGGAATCTAAATTTTGCGTTAATTTTCATGAGCTTAGCCGTTCCGAATCAAGTTTTCGAATGGATAAAAAGATAAAGAGACCAATCACAACCACGAAGAAGGTGACGTCAGGCAGTGAAATATATCCGTCCATGAATCCCTCGAATCTCTTAGAGATTGAAACCCAGTTAAGCCAACTGCTTGGATCCGATGCCGCGAGCCCAATCACCCAGAAGCCCATAAAGACAGCTAAAGTCATTACTGCTGCCACGACGGGATGCACTGTTAGGCATGAAATAAAAATCCCAATCGAGGAATAGGCCATCCCCAGCAATAAAAGACCACATAGGTTTGCGATGATCAAACCTAGATCGACTGCGGCGCCAAATAGTAGTGACAATGACATGGCGGCAATGAGGGTGAGGATGAGGCACAAGAAGATCGTCATTGCTACAAATTTACCGACAATAATTTGCATCATGGATATCGGGGCAGACACAAGAAGAGCCATGGTTTGATTACGTTTTTCCTCGGAGATCAGCCTCATTGTTAGGAGTGGAATGGACATTAGTAAAACCATTTGCGCAGCCCCAAACATCGGGACAATTGCCAACTCAGTCAATCCAGGAGCATTTGGTGTTCTTGCGAGTTGCGCTTGCACGATCATGAATGTATTGACTTGTTCGATAAAAATATTAGCCAAGATAACCTGAACAAAGGCTAGGACGACCCAAGCCAGTGGAGAGGCAAACATCGACCGGAGTTCCTTGAGTGCGATAACGATAATCATTGTGTATTTTTTGAATGCATAATAGTTGTCGGGGTCATCACATCGAGACGATGTCTTGAGTGGTGAGTTCTACAAACACTTCTTCAACGCTCGCCTGAGCACCCACCAGTTCAAACAACCCCCAGCCTTTGTGAACGCTGATTTGCACCAGGTCGTCAGTCGGGTCATGTTCTAATTCAAGTCCAGAGATGCGATATACGCCATCCCGGATGGCAGTGATTTTTACGTTGCTTAGTGTGCTCTCGAGCAGAGTTTGAGTGGGAGGGTTGCGGAAAGAGGCTTGGATTGATTTTCCTGAGCGGAATTGTCTTAGTCCGCCGATTTCGTCATCGAAAACAACCCTTCCTTTGTGCAGTATTTTAACGCTGTCACAAATAGCCTCGACCTCGGGAAGTATATGTGTTGAGAGAATGACGCTGTGGTTTTCACCCAGCTCTTTAATTAAAGAACGAATTTCAATAATTTGATTCGGGTCCAAGCCAACGGTAGGCTCATCTAGGATCACGACTTCAGGCTCATGGATGATTGCTTGTGCGATACCAACGCGTTGCTGAAAGCCTTTTGATAGTGAGCCGATGAGGCGCTGGCTCATCTCAGTCAACCCCGTTCTTTCCTTAGCATGATCAACTGCTGCGTGTATTCTTTTTGCGGATACTTTATGCAGCTTGGCAACAAGCTTTAAGTACTCGTCGACGCGCAATTCTTTATATACGGGAGGAATCTCGGGTAAGTATCCAATTTTTGTTTTTGCGGCAATTGGGTCATCAATTAGATCGATGCCGCACACCTGAATGGATCCCTCAGTGGGGGCTAGGTTGCCAGTGATCATTTTCATCATTGTTGACTTGCCTGCCCCATTGGGCCCTAGTAGGCCTACTATTTCCCCTTTGCGTAGTGATAAAGACACATCACTGACAGCGATATTATTACCGTACCTGCGGGTGAGTCCTGAGGCTGATAATGTCAGGGAGTTATCTTGATTGGCCATATTTTTTGCGACTTTAGCTTAGTGTTAAAGGTCTGTGTTGATCCGGCTCAGTGTGCGACTGTAACAATATCGTTCGATAAAGTCTCGAGGCGAACTGGTCAGAGTAAGTGGAGTAATATACCTAAACTTAACTCTTCTTTGAAGGCTGGGCGCATAATTGGTTGTCAGTTACAGTGAATTTTTTACATTAATTGTGATCAGATGTTCTTTAAGGACTACCTTTCGAGTTAATTATGAAGATATTGTTATCACTTTTTGCGGCTTTTTTCGTTTGTCTGGTGCCGCCTTCAGCCCTTGGTGCGACTGGAAGCCCTACTGACGAGTGTGTCTTTTGCCCGCCCGCAATCTCCTACGACATGTGGGTGGCTCAGGCGCAGTCTGATGGCGACGAATTCAATCCACCTGTCTCTTATACACATCTCCGAGCCCACGAGACCTCTCT
>CAJXPC010000292.1 GCA_913057845.1 uncultured Pseudomonadota bacterium | reverse complement strand
CGAGATGTAGAGAGGTCTCGTGGGCTCGGAGATGTGTATAAGAGACAGGCCGATGTGTCCCAATGTTCACTAGCCCAGATTAAAATTTCTTCAAGACTCGAACTAAGAAGCTCTCGCGGCGGATTTTGATGCAGGAACCTTAAGGCATCAATTAGTACTGTTTTTGGCGCTTTTCCATTGATTGGTCCGGCTTTATTTTGTTTTGAGAGTTTCTGTCCTGCCTCGTTTTTAACAAGAGGTAAATGCAAGAAGCTTGGAGTTATTTGTCCTAGCGTTTTTTGTAGTTCGGCTTGTCTGAGGCTGGAACGCAATAAATCTCGCCCCCTCACCACATGAGTAATGCCTAATCTGTGATCATCAAGCACGCTTGCTAAATGATATGAAGGGGTCCGATCAGCCTTAAACACTACGAAGTCACCTGATGTGACACATAAATCTTCAGCAATTAGGCCTTGCCCGATGTCGTTAATGGATATGGTGCATGGTTGACGGAGATTGAAGCGGTGGTTTCTGATGGTTTGATTTTCAGTGAAATGTAATTTGCAATGGCCACTATAAATCCAGTCCCCATCCTTAAACACAGAATGTTCTCGAAGTATTTTTCTGCTGCAACTGCATGGATATACATCGTCTTTTTTTGACAAAGCATGCCACCATTCGCCATAGTATTTTTTTTGCTGACTTTGGTAGATGGGGGGTGTATCCCACTGGAGTCCAAGGGATTCTAGGGTGCGAAGGATGTCCGTGTCCGCGCCGTCAATATTTCGTTCTTCATCTAAATCATCGATTCGAATGATCCATCGCCCACCGTTAAATTTAGCGTCACAATAACTACCAATCGCAGTAACAATTGATCCGAAATGTAGTGGTCCAGATGGGGTTGGGGCAAAACGTCCAACGTACATCTTCGGCTGCCTACTAAGTTTGAGTGCGCATAATGCGCACGGAATTAAGTAGGAAGGTGAAAAGGAGTAATGACAAAATTATTTCCCCAACTGCCATCATTCTGAAGAGGCCGACTTCAGCATATGATCGAACGACACCTTCTATGAAGTAAGGGAAAACGATTAGAACGGTATATTGATGCGTGCGTAAATCATTGCGTAGTATCCCTAGCAGCGGCAATACAATAGGTACGCTTTTGAGTATAAGCCAGGAGCCTTCTGGAGTGAGTGGTGCCGTATATCCTTCCCAGATTAGGCACCATAGACTCAAGGCAATGAGTCCTCCGCTTGAAAGTATTTGGTGTGGGCGCATTAGTTTTGAGGATTCGTGTTGTGATGATGTAGTTTTTGCGCAATGATGGCTAGATGTCTCCCCTGCGCGATACAAAGGGACTTCTCTTCTTCTGAGATTGGTAATTTACCCTCTGGTCCTGCGAAATGACTGGACCCATAAGGTGTTCCACCGGTAAGCGTCGTGTGTAATTCTCGTTCGGAGTAAGGTATCCCAGTGATGACCATTCCGAGATGTATTAGAGGAAACATCATTGTGGCTAGTGTAATTTCTTGACCGCCATGCATGGAGGATGAGGAGGTGAATACCGTGGCCGGTTTCCCAACTAGCGCACCTTCGTGCCAAACGCCACCCAATTGATCTATGAAATATTTCATAGGGGCGGCCATATTCCCAAAGCGTGTAGGGCTTCCCAGCGCTAATCCAATGCAGTCACGTAAGTCGTTAATTTCAACATAAGGTGAACCTTCGTCGGGAATTGCTGGTGCCGTTTCCCCAATATTGGAAGAGACGGGCGGGACGGTTCTTAAACGTGCAGCAACACCTGGTACCATCTCGATCCCTCGAGCGATCAGTTTCGCCATTTGTTGAACGCTGCCGTTTCTAGAGTAATAAAGCACAAGGATTTCGGGCATTGTGATCTCGGTCGCCTATTAAGTAGTAGTTTGATTTAGTCTATGAATAATCTCATCCAAAGCGGTGATGCTGGCGATTGAAGAGGTTTCACCAGTTTGTCGATTTGTCCATTCAAGCTCTCCGTTTTTAATTCCTCGATCGCCTACCGTCAAACGATATGGAATCCCGATTAACTCTAGATCTGCGAACATGACCCCGGGTCTTTCACCGCGGTCATCAAGTAAAACTTCAACGCCTTGTTTTAATAGTTCTCCTTCAAGTTCGTCACAAAAATGCTTAACTAATTCGCTTTTGTTGTATCCAATAGCTGCAATAGCAATACTAAATGGGGCAATCGATTGTGGCCACACGATACCTTTGTCATCATGACCTTGTTCGATTGCTGCCGCCACTATCCGCGACACACCAATCCCGTAGCAACCCATTTCAGCTGGCTTACTTTTACCTTCGTTGTCGAGATAATGACATTTAAGCGCCTCAGAGTCTGTCTCTTATACACATCTCCGAGCCCACG
>CAJXPC010000291.1 GCA_913057845.1 uncultured Pseudomonadota bacterium | reverse complement strand
CTCTCTATTCGTCGGCAGCGTCAGATGTGTATAAGAGACAGCCCCACAAGGAGGGTAATTTTAATCAGGGATTCATCAGTTTCAACGACTACTTTTTCGCCGCATTGACCAATCACCTCACCCGTAGCGGGGTTTTGAATTTTTAGAACTTCTTCTTTAATAGCTTCGTTAGTTATCATTATGATTTACACTCACTTTCTGTAACGCCCATTCTAACTAAAACCTACGCGCTGTTGTACGCCCTTTACCGATTGGTTTGCTAAAATCATAGGGTCAATGGCCAAGAATCGTAACGAACATAAAAAATGACCAGAAGAATCCTTGTTACATCAGCCCTCCCATACGCGAATGGCAGCATTCACCTTGGTCACTTAGTCGAATATATTCAAACAGACATTTGGGTTAGAGCACAAAAGATGTTTGGGCATGAGGTGCATTACGTATGCGCCGACGATACGCACGGAACTCCAGTAATGCTGAGAGCGGAGCAAGAAAACATCTCTCCCGAGCAATTGATAGAAAGAGTGCATCAAGAACACTCTTTAGACTTCAATGACTTTGGCATCCGCTTTGACAACTATTACACCACCAACTCACCTGAGAATCAGGAGCTTTGCGAAAAAATATTCAATTCATTAACCGAAGCAGGTCTAATTGCCGAGAAAGAAGTCGAACAATTCTATGACCCGCTCAAAAAAATGTTTCTCCCTGACCGTTATGTCAAAGGAACCTGCCCAAAATGTAGCGCATCGGATCAATATGGAGACTCTTGTGAGGGATGCGGTACGACATATTCTCCAACAGAACTAATCGACCCCTACTCAACTATTTCTGGTGCCAAACCAGATCGAAAAACATCTACCCATCTCTTTTTCAAACTCTCAGATACGCGCTGCGAAGAATTTTTAAGGGAGTTCACACAAAACGCACACAGACTGCAGCCAGAAGCCGCAAACAAAATGAAAGAATGGCTTGGGGAGGCTGGGCAAAGTAAGTTATCTGACTGGGATATTTCTAGAGACGCGCCTTACTTTGGCTTTCCGATACCAGGAACCAATGAAACCAAATTCTTTTATGTTTGGCTGGATGCTCCTGTGGGATATTTTGGAAGTTTTATAAACTACGTTGCAAATCGACATTCGGAAGATAGAGCAAGGCTGACCCGTGACTTCCTTAAGCCAGGAGGGGATACAGAACTCATACACTTCATCGGCAAAGACATTCTTTATTTCCATGCACTTTTTTTCCCAGCTGTGCTCCAATTCTCCGGGTTCAGGACTCCCACGAAAATATATGCACATGGGTTCCTGACCGTAAACGGACAAAAAATGTCTAAATCACGCGGCACATTCATTACCGCAAGGAGCTTCTTGGAAAGCGGCCTTGAGCCGGAATGGCTCCGTTATTATTACGCAGCCAAGCTAAACGCCTCCATGGAAGATATTGACCTTAATCTGACTGACTTCATGGCGCGCGTTAATAGTGATTTAGTCGGCAAATACATCAATATTGCTAGCCGCGCAGCGAACTTCCTTACCAAAAATTTTGATGGATACCTAAGTGATGCGTCGCTGGATGAGCACGAGATATTGCAATATTTTTTCAGCCGATCGAAAAATGTTTCTGATGCGTATGAAGCGCGAGAATACAGTAAGGGCATTAGAGAGATTATGTCACTGGCGGATCGAGCAAATAGTTACATTGATACCCAAAAACCCTGGGAGTTAGCCAAATCCGAACCTAATTCCAAAAAGCTTCAAGAGGTGTGTTCAGTAGCCATTAATTTGTTCAAAATACTCACTGTGTACCTGAAGCCTGCGCTACCGAAACTCGCAACTGCAGTCGAAGACTTTCTTAACATCAAGGAGCTTCAATGGCCCGATAGTGAGAAGAGCCTTCCTCCAAAACACCAGATCAATGCTTACAGCCATTTAATGGGTCGCGTCGACCCCAAACTGATTGACAAACTAATAGCCCTAAATGTTCAAGAGCCTGTTGACGCCAAGTCTCAGCCAACAAAGAAAGACCAAAAAAAGATGACCGATAAAAACACAAAAGAAGCCGGAAACGAAGGCCCCAATGAAATCACAATTGATGCATTTAACAACATAGATCTCCGAGTTGGAAGAATTCTAGAAGCCGAACACGTTGAGGGCGCAGATAAATTAGTACGTCTACAAATAGACCTTGGCACAGAGCAACGACAAGTGCTCGCGGGAATCAAGTCAGCCTACAATCCGGAAGACCTTAAGCAAAAGCTTGTCGTTGTCGTTGCCAATTTAAAGGCAAGGAAAATGCGTTTCGGGGAATCGCAAGGCATGGTCCTAGCAGCCAGCGGCGAAGATTCAGGGATTTTTCTAATTTCCCCAGAGTCAGGCGCAGTCCCGGGCATGCGGGTTAAATAAGCTGAAGTGCTCTAATAC
>CAJXPC010000290.1 GCA_913057845.1 uncultured Pseudomonadota bacterium | reverse complement strand
AGATGTAGAGAGGTCTCGTGGGCTCGGAGATGTGTATAAGAGACAGAATTAATACCAAATTGAGATTCCAACCAAGATCCAATGGGGCCACGCCGTCCCAGAAGCACAAGTAGGTAATAACCTAATACGGTGGGAGGCAGAACCACAGGCAAGGTCATCACCGCATCCAAAATTTCCTTTCCCCAAAACTCACGCTTAGCCGCAACCCAGGCGATTGACACGCCCGCGACTGTCGCAACAATAGTCGCGAACCCTGCCACTTTGAGGCTTAAAAGTAGCGGGATCATCACAGCTTCCAGAGTTATGGGAAATGAAAACAAAATTTATAAAAGAACAGTTAGTTTATATTCATAAATATTTGTTTCAAATAAAACTTTGGCGCCAAAAAGGCGCCAAAATCAGACTTGCTTTAAAAGGGGTTTTTAACATAGTCAGCCACGCTACCACGTGTTTCGTTATATTTAATAAGATATAGCGCTAAATGTCAAGCCCATAGAGGCTAACGCATATATTGAGAGAATTCAGCCATCTCAGCGCTAACACTACTTGTCGCCTTGAGCTCCATAGCTCGGAAGCGCAAAAGAACCTCTTTACCAAACTCGGTAACTTGAGCACCGCCTCCTCGGGTTCCACCAGTTAACGTTTCAACGAGCCGTGATGAAAAACATTGATTCATAGTGTCAACGAGTATCCACGCTCTTCGATAAGACATCCCAAGATCCCGCGCAGCCGCCGAAATAGATCCATTTTTATGGATTGAGTCTAATAAGGCAGCTTTTCCTGGGCCCATGGCAATGGACTTACGAAAGCTGACTTTTAATTGGGGTTGCAGCGTATCAGACATATTCAATTGAACTACTTACTCTGGGCTTTCGCCCAACGCTCAGCAGCCTCAGCGTCGCTCGCACGTGCCTCTACCCAACGCTCACCAGACGACGTTTGTTCTTTTTTCCAGAAAGGCGCTCGAGTTTTTAGATAGTCCATTAGAAACTCACAAGCCTTGAATGACTCACCACGATGGGCACTCGTCACAATGACAAGTACAATCTGATCCAACGGCTGCAGCACACCTACGCGATGAATAATTAATGCATCATATATATCCCAACGAGCTCTCGCCTCAGTGACAATAAGTTCAAGAGACCGCTCAGTCATCCCCGGGTAATGCTCAAGTTCAAGCGTAGAAATATCTTCCCCGTCATTTAAGTCACGAACCACACCAACAAAACTGGCCACAGCACCGACTTTAGGATTCTTTTGCCTCAAGGCCAACATTTCCCGGCTCACATCAAAATCATCTGTTTGTATACGCACACTCATGATGTCATCCACCTGTGACCGGTGGGAAAAATGCCACTTCATCAGCCTCATTTAAAAATACGTCGTCCGATACCATTTCCTGATTGACGGCTATGCGGAAGGACTTATTTTCGTCGAGTTCACGTCTCCAAACATCGCCTCTTTGACGTAAAACGTTAAGCACATCGGATACCTTGTTCTCAGAATCCGTTATGACAATAACTTCGTGACCAATCTCAAAGACTTCTCGAAGTTTTGCAAAAAAAAATACTTTTATTTCCATATTTATGTAACTCGAATTTGTGTGGATCTTATTTTACATTTGTTGTGAATCAATCGTTTACTAACAGCTCACTGCGCACAATACAGAGAAAAAGACCGTTGTGTTCAATCGTATATAATGCGTTAAGTATTACACAAAATAAAAAATATTTAGCTCAGCACATGAATTCAAATAATCCATCGCTCATTGATACACATGTTCAAGACACACGACAGAGGCATCTGCGAGACCTCCGCATCTCTGTCACGGATCGGTGTAACTTCCGATGCACCTATTGCATGCCCAAAAGCGTGTACGACCGAGATTTTAAATTTCTAGAACGCACGCAGTTGCTGTCTTTTGACGAAATCAATCGACTAGTCGGCATTTTCAAAGATCACGGTGTAGAAAAGGTAAGGATCACAGGGGGCGAACCGCTGTTGCGAAAACAACTTGAGAAGCTAATTGAGATGATTTCCGCTTCGCACCAACTCGACCTGACGCTCACCACAAATGCCACGTTGCTTAAACAAAAAGCGGCCATCCTTCAAGATGCAGGATTACAA
The DNA here is from genome assembly GCA_913057845.1 of uncultured Pseudomonadota bacterium. Classification (GTDB taxonomy): domain Bacteria; phylum Pseudomonadota; class Gammaproteobacteria; order Burkholderiales; family Eutrophovitaceae; genus Eutrophovita. Next base: position 322 of record CAJXPC010000290.1, on the reverse strand, counting down.
CGGATCACAGTCAGCCTGGACTCACTGAACGATGACACCTTTCAGATGATGAACGATATGAATGTTCCTGTTTCAAAAGTTTTAGAAGGAATCGAAGAGGCCGATAAAATCGGCTTCAAGCCAATTAAAATCAACATGGTTGTAAAACAAGGAGTCAACGATCACGATGTTTTAGAGATGGCCAAGTATTTTAAAGGCAGCGGGCACATTGTTCGTTTCATTGAATTTATGGATGTCGGCTCAACCAATGGTTGGAAGATGAGTCACGTCGTACCATCACAAACCTTAGTAGCTGTCTCTTATACACATCTCCGAGCCCACG
>CAJXPC010000289.1 GCA_913057845.1 uncultured Pseudomonadota bacterium | reverse complement strand
AGATGTAGAGAGGTCTCGTGGGCTCGGAGATGTGTATAAGAGACAGCTGTAAGGCCTGACAACTCAATCATCCTACATGCTAAATCGAAGATTCTGACTGGCTGGCCCATATCAAGCAAAAACACATCGCCCCTCGTAGTCATCGCGCCCGCCTGAATCACAAGCTGAGAAGCCTCTGAAATTGTCATGAAATAGCGCGTAATGTCAGGGTGCGTGAGTGAAATTGGTCCACCACTGCGAATTTGTTTCCTAAATTTGGGCACAACGGAGCCCGAAGAGTCGAGCACATTGCCAAAACGAACCATGCTGAATTTAGTGTTGACCTCAGTTACAGATAGTGCCTGCAAAACCATTTCTGATAATCTCTTGCTCGCACCCATAACATTTGTGGGGCGCACAGCTTTATCGGTACTGATCAAAACAAAGTCTGAAACGCCATGTTGCGCAGCCGCCCTAGCTGTGGATAAGGTGCCGAATACATTATTCTTGATTCCCTCAGCCATATTGTGTTCCACCATCGGCACATGCTTATAAGCAGCTGCGTGATAAACAGTATCTGGATGCCAAGTTGACATGACTTCACACATCCTCTCGTCATCTTTAACGGAACCCAAGAGAGGAATCAAAACGACTGTTCTACTAGGAAATTTTTCTAAGAGTTCTTGGTGAATAGCATAGAGTGCGAACTCGCTTTGATCGACCATCAGGAGTTTACTCGGACCCAGGGCCAAGACCTGACGACAAAGCTCGCTCCCGATAGATCCGCCAGCACCCGTAACCATAACAACCTTACTGAGCGTACACTTCGCCAACAATATAAGGTTTGGCGTGACCGGCTCCCGACCCAGCAAGTCATCAATATCAAGCTCACGGAGATCTGAAAAACTGACTTTGCCATGGACCATATCTGCCATACTAGGCAGGGTACGTACAGCAACCCGACTAGGTCGAATCCTAGTTAAAATATGGTTTCGGTGCTTACGAGCCAAATTTGGCATGGCCAGCAGCACAACACTGACATTAAGTGTACTGACCAAATTACTGAGGTCGTTGGGGCTATAAATTGGTTGACCATTCAGAATGTGACCACAAAGTCGATCATCGTCGTCTAAAAACCCAACCACCTGCATCTCAGGACTATTTGCTATGGCGTCAACTAATTGACGGCCTGTTGCCCCTGCGCCATAAATCATAACTCTTGCTTTATTGGCTTTTTTAAGCGCCGTCTGGTAGTGATCCCCTAACCAGAATCGGGCAACAGTCCGAGATGCCCCAACAAAAAGCAAAAGAAGTATCGGCTGAATAATCCCCAAAGTACGAGGAACATCTGGGATCCCAATTGCTGTAAACACGGATGCATAAAGAATCCCATAAATACCGACGGCTCGAGCGACCGCTAGCAGGGCCGGCCAACCACTGTGGCGAAAAATAGCGCGATAAAGGCCGCTGGCAATAAAGATAGGCAACCCGACACCAATCGACACCACAGCAGCAACCAAGGAATTACCGGACAATATAATAAACTCACCTAACCGAAGGTAGAATGCTAACCAAACGGTCAAAATACATATTGCGGTATCAACTATTAATACTACAAACCGTTTCGCCCACCGCGGCATCGACAGCATGGGCAATACAAATTTATGCAAGTACATTCTGTCTCCAGCTTATCAATTTAATATGCGACTCCATTACGACTTAATACTTTCCAAAAAGTCTGCCATAGAATGTATAAATCAAATGTAGTAGAGCGTTTTTTGAGGTATTCGATATCCAGCTCTACCTTTTCAGCCAATCGCAAGTTGTCGCGACCTTGAACTTGGGCCCATCCCGTTAGTCCAGGCAACAGGGTATCAACACCAGCCTCTGCACGTAAGCGAATTAAATCATCTTGATTAAAAAGCGCGGGTCGAGGGCCAACAAAACTCATATGGCCGACAAGAATAGACCAGAACTGAGGTAACTCATCAAGACTGCTTTTACGCAGCAGCAAACCAATAGGAGTTAACCATTGCTCAGGATTTGATAAAAGATCTGTAGCCATGGCAGGGGTATCAATACTCATGCTGCGAAATTTAGGCATCCTAAAGAGTTCATTATTTCGCCCTACGCGGTCACTCCAATACAATGTAGGTCCGCGAGAAGATAAGCGGACCAAAAGGGCGAGCAACAACAAAAGAGGACTCATAACCATAAGCCCCGACACACTAAAACAAATATCAAAAACTCTTTTCACAATATTTAGGCTACATGAATACTATTCGGAATAAACTCTAACTCTAAGCTAACCACCTCTACTGGAAGGTTACGTGGTTTTCTTAAATTCAATAATCTTATAAACACATCAAGTATTAAATACATCATCAACCTCAATCTAACGCTTTTCGATACCAATCAAGCCATGCTTCCGTTACTTTTTCACTACTAAAGTATCTGTCTCTTATACACATCTCCGAGCCCACGAGA
>CAJXPC010000288.1 GCA_913057845.1 uncultured Pseudomonadota bacterium | reverse complement strand
TCTACACCTCTCTATTCGTCGGCAGCGTCAGATGTGTATAAGAGACAGACATTGTGTCGAGGTTTTCTTCAAGCGCCAGATCCAACATGAAGTCAAATGGGGCTTTCTGAGAAACCTCAGCCAAATCAGCAATGGACTTACCCTCTAGAGAAATATTAGCTGTGCTGGCTACTTGAGCGACATAAACTTTATCCCACTCCCCACTAAAAACCTTTACCTCTCCACTGTTCAACTCATCCATAAAAGCTTTTCTAAAAGCTGGGTCAGCTAGTGCTTCCTTATATGATTCAACGCTCAGATCCATCATAGGATGCCAACACGAAAAACCTTCAAGAGGGTATGGCGAGTGAAAAGAAAAATCCATATTGAGCGGGCATGGCGATACAGCTCCATACAAACGATTACCGCGCGACTGGGCCAATTTTATTTCAGATAAATCTGCAAATGTTTTATTTGGATCTAGATGAGAATGCAGGAGTGCCGCAATTATATAAGGACGATTAGCTTCCGCACACAACTTCTCGATGGTAGAAATAGGCATATCAAATGACTTTGTCATCATTAAAATACCTCGTCCCACATCCCTCAACGCACCAGACAATGTCAACATTTCGGCATCATCGGCAAGTCTAGAAGGCATAGGGATACCATGCTCTCCGTTGTGTCCTGGATACCGTGTCGTTGCAAAACCGCAAGCACCCGCTTCCATTGCCTCAACGACAACAGCTCTCATCTGTTTGACTTCTTCGGGGGTAGCAGCTCTTGTCGCAGCATCTTCCCTTAAGACATAAGTTCTGACGCTAGAGTGTCCCACGAAACAGCACACGTTGGGCCCGACTCCTTTTGCCTCGAGCATGTCTAGGTACTGAGGGAATGTCTCAAAGCTCCAATCGATACCCTCTTTCAGCGCATCAATGGACATGCCCTCGACCTGCGTCAGGTTTCTCATCGTAATATCACGATCACTGGGATGACATGGTGCAATCGTGAACCCGCAGTTGCCCATCACCAAAGTTGTGACTCCCAGCAAAGGTGAGGGATTGCAATATGGGTCCCAGGTTACTTGAGCGTCATAGTGCGTGTGGTTATCAACGATGCCAGGCATAAGACAAAGGCCAGAGGCATCCAGCGTTTCTTTCGCTCGCCCCTCAAAGGACCCAACCTCGAGGATACGGCCGTCCCGAACGCCAACAGACCCTAAAAATCCAGGTTTTCCAGTCCCGTCGATGATCGTGACATTATCAAAACGAATATCAAGCATATGTGATCTCCCTTAACTGTCCCCTTAATGTCTAAGTTGGATGTTACAAACTTAAATTTGTCGCGCGCTTTAGAAAATAATCCTACTAACAGTCGTTTTAAAAAATACTGCTCCTAACGACGCCAGTAATATTTATCTAACAAATCCACATCATCAAAATGACGGCGTCCAACAAACGCCGTGGCGTGTCTTCCCCATTGACGCATTGCACCTGGGCTTCGGATACCTGAAGGCCAGAGTAAGAAACGCTCACCTCGTTCAGATCCCTTAACAATGCCATTTAATCCAAATAAATTTACAAATCCTTGTGCCGTCTTAATCGAACGAAGCTCGTTATAGGGTTTCAATGAGTAGCTTTGAACATCACCTATAGCGCCCTCCATATCGACCGCCACATTAGCTAAATAATGAGTTTTTGTCTGAACCGTAATATTGAGTATAACGTCCTCCGGCCTCTGGGTTAAACGCTTTGGCGAGAACGCCCACTCCGTGTACTTTTTAGGCGCAGCAATCACCCTCAACCGCTCGGTGGGGAAAAACATGTGATAACAACCACAAGGGTGAATGGAATCAAAAAGCAAAGGCATCCCATCGTCATCTAATGTCACGCGCCATATGATTCCATCAAGTCGGCCACCAAGTAGATCACTAACCCCATTTTTAGGTCGAGCAGGAAACCAGGCTATATAAACAAGCTGAGGAAGTGTCTTCCCCTCAAATCGTGTGTACGCCAAATGGGTATAAACAGTAGGTTGAGCTACATCTACTTGAACTTGTTGTTCATTTGTGAAACCTACCATTCCAACTCGATCAAACTCACCTGAATCTTCAATCGTAAAGACCGGCGCATATGTACTAAACATTTGAGAGACGGCGTCAGGCTGTAACTGAAGTTGGCCCAGCGAATCACGGTTACTGAGAAAACGTGATACGTCCGACGAGGTAAGTCGATTTTTAATATTTATTTCATATCGAACCTTAGGCCAGTCATCAACATTGCTTCGTGTATATCGCTCAAACGTACGTCGCGCATCCACATGCCAATCCTCGATACCCTGAACAAATGGGATTTTTAAAAATGAATACAGGCCTAACACCCGCCTCATCCGACTGTAGTCATCAGGCACGATCGCCCGCGTGAGCAAATTTTTCAATTCATTATTCGATTGGACAAGAACTGTCTCTTATACACATCTGACGCTGCCGACGAATAGAGAGG
>CAJXPC010000287.1 GCA_913057845.1 uncultured Pseudomonadota bacterium | reverse complement strand
CTACACCTCTCTATTCGTCGGCAGCGTCAGATGTGTATAAGAGACAGGCAATAAGACTTTCAGTAGTTAGCCTTAGTAGAGAACCATCAAGAGCAACATGACCGGAGGCAATTAGGGGCCTTAAAAATTCCTCAACTGAACTGCCTTCTTTCTCAGCAAACTCCACAAAACCTGTTTCGGTAATATCGATGTCTTCATTGGTCAGTCTTGAGAAAATGACGTACTGGGAGCTCGTCACCTCCAAAGGCTCCCAGTCAGATGATGTTGCACGGGCTTCAAGCGTCTTGGGCGATACTTCTTCGTACCGCATCTCCCAGCCACTTTCTTCTTCACCAAAAACGGGTTTGACCCTCAAAAATTCGTTTAATCCCTCAATCTCAATATCATCCCCCCAAGGCATCCGAATGTTGAACTCAAGCTCCAGCTTCGTCCATATCATCTCTAGGATAAAGATAATCGGATTGGCTCTGCTTGAGCACATGAAATCCCAGTATCCATCGCGCATTGGAGTTGAGTAAGGCCTTCCATTTGCCTTTACAAGAGAATTGCCTCCGCAAACGATTAACTGAGGAAACTCACTAACCCCGAATCCTGGGCCACTCCCTTGCTCTTCCAAAAACTTTACCAGCCCTTCTCTCAAACCGTGCTCTGTTGAATAACCGTGGTAGCCAAGAACAATTCTAAGCGGCGTCAACTGCTCCATGAATACGGTTGTGTAGATCAACTCATTCTCTTTACTGAGTTTTTTTCTATCGTGATAGTTTGGAGCAGCAATACCGGTGATCTGCGAGAATATTCGATAGGAGGACGATAGATCGATAGGGCTATTATTTTCGTGCTTTCCCTCGAATAGATATTTCGAGTAGCTCTCCGTCACCTGACGTAGTTTGAGAAACGAATCTACTAGATCCTTAGAGTACAGGCTCTTTTTTATTTCGAGCACCGCAAGAACGTCACGCACATGCCATTTATAGGCATCCGTATAGGGAATTTTCTCGCCATCGCCTTGAACAAGCATACAATCCATTTGGCCAGAAACGTGTTTATCGCCATCCGTCACAAAACCACTAACAATGCGGAGGTCAAGCTGTGCAGGGATTGATCTATTCAATAACTCAGCAGACAGACCTTCATACATGTCGCCGATAGTAGGCCCGTGCTTGATAGCGTAAGAATCAAGCTTTTTGGTTTCCTCCTGAATGAATCCTTGGAGCATTTCCGCGACAGTTTTGATCATCCATCATCCTTAAAAATATAACGCAAAAATGCAGCGGCGTGATCTTGCACCACTTTGCTGGGCGCTTTATAGACTGAGCTTTTCATAGGTGTGATGCAGAGGCAAATGCTCGACCCTCGTATGGGAAATTTAGCGAGATCTTCGTGCAGTGCGAACGTTCGCTTTTGTTTAAGAACTCTTCTGGCGATGAGGTCGATTGTCGTTCGCGTCGTCAACTTTCTTTACACGAGTAAAGACGACGTCAAAGACAGATCATTGAATAATTGAGATTTCCCATTTCTGGCGTCAAATTTGCCTCGATGCTATCCCGACCCACCAATGGAGAGGATCATCAAGATGCTAATAAGACTATTCCTAAACAGTGTAGTGGCATTCTTTGTCTGGGGCGCGGTAAATGCTGTGGCAGCGCCTATTTACCTTAACGAGGCAAATATATCGGTTTCTGTCGGTTCGGGCACGTCGCCCGGTTCGTTTAACAACACTTTCTCAGGCGGCCAAACGATCAACAAAGTGATTGACGCGCCAAGCGCGACCTCTGAAGAGTTCCACAATCAAGCGACACATATTTGGTACACAGCCGATGAGATCGGCGGGGGGTTAGAGCTCTTATTTGATTTTGGACAGGAGTACGATTTAAACACCCTGCACTTCTGGAATTACACAAGTGAAAACTTTGATGTAGACAACATTGCGTTTACGTTCTTTAGTTCCGCAAACTCTCAGGTGGGCATTCTGGATGTTCTGCCAGATCTAGGCACGGCTCCAGGCATAACTGCCCAGGATATTGCTCTCGCGGCTCCATTAAACGTTCAATACGTGACAGCGTTTCTAACAGGATCCAATCGCCAGGTGGATTTCCAGAACATTGGTTTTACCGCAGAATTGTCGAGCCCAACCGATCCGAGACCGGTTTCAGAGCCGGGCACGCTGGGTTTGTTGGGTTTTGGCTTAGCAGCGTTGTTGAGTCGCTCACGTCGGCGTAAATGTTATTGAACGGCTTTAACCTGATAGGCGGGGTTCTCCGATAGCCCCGGTTTTCAAAAAATCACCACAAGGCATCTTTCGTTGCTTGCCGTGAGCAACATTCAGGATGGGCCGCGCTTGGGTTCTACCCGTTTCTACAGCCTGTTTTAAAACGGCGGGCAGCTTCAGATTCGGAGCTGCGTTGCGAACGTTCGCTTTTGTTTAAAAGTGGACCTATTGAGCGGTCCCTAACTAGGCCGGAAACCGCCCCCGGGTTTGATTGGCAATTCGAACGAGAACCAGCA
>CAJXPC010000286.1 GCA_913057845.1 uncultured Pseudomonadota bacterium | reverse complement strand
GAGATGTAGAGAGGTCTCGTGGGCTCGGAGATGTGTATAAGAGACAGTTACAAATCTACGTTCAATTCTTGAAACATCCTCTTGACTCAGCGTCCCAACCTTCCCTTCGAGAAAGGCCCACTCCGCTTCAACTTCAGCCTTAAACTGCTCAAGACCCATCTCCTTGACAAGGATTTTAATTCGAGCTTTATATTTGTTATCGCGTCGTCCATAACGATTGTAGACGCGTAGGACAGCATCAAGATACGTCAACAAGTCGTTCCACTTTAAAAATGAACGGATTTCTTGACCCACAATCGGAGTCCGGCCTAAACCACCTCCAACATAGATAGAGAATCCGACTTCTTCATTTTCATTTTTTACAGCGAGGACACCAATATCGTGGACTTTAATTGCTGCCCGATCGGTCTCAGCGCCACTGACAGCAATCTTAAATTTCCTAGGCAAATATCCAAACTCCGGGTGCAGCGTTGACCACTGGCGTATGACTTCACACCAAACCAACGGATCAACAATCTCGTCAGGAGCTAAACCAGCAAATTCATCGCTGGTCACATTACGAATACAGTTTCCACTTGTCTGGATTGCATGCATCCCAACTTTAGATAATTCGTCTAAAACATCAGGGACACTCTCCAGAGCTAACCAATTAAATTGAATATTTTGACGAGTCGTGAAATGTCCGTAGCCTCGATCAAACGTACGCGAGATATCCGCTAGGGACCGCAACTGCCCAGAGGATAGTAGCCCATACGGTATCGCCACACGAAGCATTGGTGCATGCTTTTGGATATAGAGCCCATTTTTTAAACGCAATGGACGGAATTCATCCTCAGATAACGAACCCTCCAGAAATCTAGTTGTTTGATCTCTAAATTGCGTAACTCTTTGCTCAACTAATTTTTGATCACTTTCACCGTAGATGTACATTTTTCTCTCAATACTCAGATAAGAAGTTTTAAGCCAACTAGAAGTAAGACCGTGCCAAGAACCCATTGCAACAATGTCTCAGGAATTTTATGTGCTACTAAACTGCCTAAAATCACACCCGGAATAGAACCGATCAGCAATGCAAACAACAGCTGATAATCTACTGATCCTGACACCGCATGACTTAAACCAGCTATAAGGGTGAGTGGAACTGCATGCATGATGTCCGTGCCGACCAAATGATTAGTCGGCAGCTGCGGATACAACACCAAAAGTGCAGTGAAGCCAATCGCACCAGCACCAACAGAGGTAAGCGTGACCAAAATCCCGAGAACTGCCCCCAAAGTTAGCGTCGCAATCATGATGCGGGTCCTTTGTGTCTTAGCGCCCACACGAAAGACACGCTTGGATACTGATTGCAATTGTTTTCTAAAAATAAGTGAGAGCGCCGTAACACAGAGCATCACGCCTAGCATGCGGGTAATCAACTGAGCGGTCTCATTGCTAAGCGTAGTCGGCGACAAAAAATAGATAGAAGTAAAGATTGCGGCTGGGACACTACCCAAGGCCAAAATAACTGCCACTTTCCAGTTTATTGATCCGAGTTTGCCCCGGAAAATTGTGCAACTGGCCTTAGTTAGACCAGCGTAGAGCAGATCCGTCCCGACCGCAGTTGCGGGAGGTATGCCAAAACCCATGACAAGAAGCGGTGTCATCAATGATCCGCCACCCACGCCAGACAGGCCGATCACAAAGCCGACAAGCAAACCACTTATGACGAAAGCTAACTCCATCTACCCACCTTCTTTAAGAAAGGTGATACTTTGATGTATTTTTTATATATTTAAAAAGAATATAAATATATATTCATATTCTTTATTCGCATAACACCATTCTGTTGGCAGATTAAGCGCTCTCAAGATGTTTGATTTTGCCTGGTAAACCATCCCACGAAGAAGCATCCAGAAGCGGCTCTTTCTTCTCAGTGAGGTTGGGCCAAATCTTAGAAAGATCAGTATTTAACGCCAAAAATCCTTTTTGATCGTCTTGCAGCTCAGTGTCAGGCACAATGGCTTGCGCAGGACACTCAGGCTCGCACAATGCACAATCGATACATCCCTCTGGATCTATGACCATAAAGTTTGGACCTTCATAGAAACAATCCACCGGACACACCTCTACACAATCGGTGTATTTACATCGAACGCAATTGTCGGTCACAACAAAGGTCATTAGGATCTCCTTGGTAGGCGCATGATTCTATCCTTATCAAAAAGCATATAGTCATAAACTTTAAAACTTTTTAGTTATAAACTAAGATCAAAAGAATATTAGATCAAACAGTCGAAAGATAAGAAAATCAGATGTTTACCCTGCTACGATAAGGAAATTCAATGAAACTAGAGACTCTAGCCGTTCATGCGGGCTACAAGCCTGACCCAGTAACCAAAGCGGTTGTACCACCAATTTACCAAACAGTAGCTTATGCGTTTGACAGTGCTCAGCACGGTGCCGATTTATTCGATTTAAAAGTAGAAGGCAATATCTGTCTCTTATACACATCTCCGAGCCCACGAGACCTCTCTACATCTCG
>CAJXPC010000285.1 GCA_913057845.1 uncultured Pseudomonadota bacterium | reverse complement strand
GAGATGTAGAGAGGTCTCGTGGGCTCGGAGATGTGTATAAGAGACAGGTTTAGAAGTGCTGAAGTTGACCCGGTCTATTTCCCACAGTTAGAAGTGGTGGGTGATATTGCAAATGCAATATGGCAAATCAAAACAGGACTGTCGGAAAGAAGTGACATGAAGTGGGACTTCACTCGAATGATGGAAGTTAAGGCGTATCACGATAAAAATATTGTCGAAGGCTCAGATGATCCACGTTTCCCTATATACCCACAGCGACTCGTGGCTGATATCCGCAAAGTGATGCCTGACGACGGGATGATTTGTTTGGATAACGGTGTCTATAAAATTTGGTTTGCCCGAAACTACACCGCCCACCAGTCAAATACAGTCTTGCTGGATAATGCGCTCGCAACAATGGGGGCAGGCTTACCATCTGCTATGGCATCTCATCTTGTCTATCCGGAACGTAAGGTCATGGCGATTTGTGGTGATGGTGGTTTCATGATGAATTCCCAAGAGATGGAAACTGCGGTTCGTCTGAAGATGAATATTGTTGTTTTGATTCTTAATGATTCGAGCTACGGAATGATTCGTTGGAAGCAGGCCAACATGGGCTTTGCTGATTGGGGACTTGAGTATGGCAACCCAGACTTTGTGAAATACGCTGAAAGTTATGGCGCGCACGGTCATCGTGTCAGCAGTTCGGAGAATCTTATGGAAACCCTTAATACGTGCTTATCAACACCTGGGGTTCACTTAATTGATTGTCCAGTGGATTATTCTGAAAACGATGAGATTTTGAATAACAAGATCAAAGCGGATAGCGCCAAGATTTAATTTTCACAGTGACATATTCAGCCAACGGCTCCTAGCACTTGTGTGTTGGGCCGTTGGTTTGACATTATTTGGAGAGAATTTATGCCCCAGTTAAGAGAGAAGTATCCGTATATTTTGGCAAATGAGCTGGTCTATGCCAACACTGATCTTGCGGTCACTGATAAATATTCGGGTGAGGTGGCTACAAAAGTAGCGCTGGCCGATGCGGTTGTCATTGATCAAGCCATTCAAGCGGCTGTGGATGCGTCAGAGGCTCTAGCCAGCATGGCAACTTATGAGCGACAGGCCGTCTTGGAACATTGTGTGATTCGGTTTCGAGAGCTTTTTGATGAGTTGGCTTATGCTTTGTGTGTGGAAGCCGGCAAGCCGATAAATGATGCGAGGGGTGAGGTCACTCGTTTGATCGATACTTTCAAAATCGCTGCTGAAGAATCCACGCGCTTTAACGGAGAACTACAAACACTAGACATCAGTGCTCGAGCACGAGGCTACAGTGGTATGTGGAAGCGCGTCCCCATTGGCCCATGCTCGTTTGTATCACCATTTAATTTCCCACTTAATTTAGCGGCGCATAAAATCGCACCTGCCATTGCGGTAGGTTGTTCCTTTGTGATGAAGCCCGCTTCGAGAACACCTCTCGGGGCAATTATGATTGGCGAAGTGTTAGCAGAGACTGATTTACCGAAAGGTGCATTTTCTATTTTGCCGTGTTCAAGAGATGGTGCGGATCTCTTCACCGTTGATGAGCGTTTGAAGTTATTGTCATTCACGGGATCCCCCGGAGTCGGTTGGGACTTGAAGGCTCGGTGCGGCAAGAAAAAAATTGTGTTGGAATTGGGTGGTAACGCCGCAGTGATCGTTGACGCTGATGCCGACCTTGATGACGCGGTAACCCGGATCACGTTCGGCGCATTTTATCAGTCGGGACAGTCGTGTATTGGGGTGCAAAGAATTATTATTCACGAAGACATTTATGACGCTTTGAAAGCTAAGCTCGTTGCAAAGGCTTCAAGTCTTATCAGCGGAGATCCTAAGGATGAGAAGACTTTTATCGGACCAATGATTGCAGAGAAAGAGGCTCAGCGTCTTGAGGGTTGGGTCAATGAAGCGCAGGCGTCTGGTGGTGTGATTCTTTGTGGGGGAAAAAGAAAAGGTGCCATGCTCGAGGCGACGTTAATAGAGAATGCGCCTTCGACTGCGAAGATTTGCACTGAGGAAGCGTTTGGTCCAGTAGCAGTGCTGCAGAAATTTAGCACATGGGACGAAGCACTAGACATGGTGAATGATTCTAAGTTTGGTCTTCAGGCAGGTATTTTCACTCGAGATTTTTATAAAATACAAAAGGCTTGGGATAAGCTTGATGTGGGTGGTGTTGTCGTTGGTGATGTCCCTTCGTATCGAGTTGATAACATGCCTTATGGCGGAGTGAAGGATTCTGGCTTAGGTAGAGAGGGCGTTAGATTTGCTATGGAAGACATGTCTGAGATACGTAACTTGGTCATCCGAACGATACCTACTGCATGATATTGATTTAGGTAACCTTAGCGCGCGCCTTAATCGGGTGCGCGTTTTTTTTAAGACTAAAGGCTTGGAGGGATCAGGTATTGTTTAGCAGGTATATGGTCGTTTGTGGTTTCTTCTTCTTGTGCGTGTTTAGTCACCTGTCTCTTATACACATCTGACGCTGCCGACGAATAGAGAGGTGTAGATCT
>CAJXPC010000284.1 GCA_913057845.1 uncultured Pseudomonadota bacterium | reverse complement strand
GTCGGCAGCGTCAGATGTGTATAAGAGACAGATTCTCTTCGGCTGATTTAAGTGTATGTCGAACCAACCCCAAGAGTGGTCGTGCAGTGCTGCTTCAATAATATTCTCAAATTTGAAGCTAATCGAAGAGTCTGCGTGCAAGAACCATAATAATTTTCCTTTTGCACAGATTGCTCCGGCGTTCATTTGTTCTGCTCGACCAGGTTTCGCGTGGATAATCTGATCTGCTGTGTAACGTATGACCTCCAAGGTGTTATCTGTACTGCCTCCATCAACTACGATGAGTTCCGTTTTGATCGACTTTTTGGTATGAAGCTCGTTAAGTAATAAAGGGAGAAGTTGTTCCTCGTTTAAGGCAGGGATAATGACCGATAAGGTGACGTGTTCTATTGGCATTAGAAGATGTGCTAGTCGGAAGTACTCTCGTTTAGTGACCAATCGTATTTTGTGTATTTGATTAAGAGGTCATTACGGGTAAATGACCCGCGCTCAATTTTTAGCGCGGATTCATAATCTCGAAGCCAGTTAAGTAAAGATCCTGATTTTCGCTTGAAGTCAACCTCATACCATTTGAATATCGGCGAAACAAATAATATTCCGTCTTTGAATATGTTTCTGCTTGTGTCAGAGAGGAAGCGTAGGGTGCTGTCATGCATTTGCTCGTTGATACGCGATGCTTCGTAGGCTTCTGGCCGCAGCGCTGGGCAGCCTATTGATGCGCAGTTGACTGCCATGTGAATCCTGGGGTCATCAAACCGTCCTGGTTCTCTTATCAGTTGATGCTCTATGAAGTCTAAACTGACTACATTCCCGAAAAGATCAAAGCGTTTGCTTTTCCAAGGGCTTCTAAATAGTGTTCCTAACTCTTTAATAGATTTTATGTCCCGATGATGTTGGGAAACCCAGAAGACGGTATAGGCGTTATAAGCATTGATTAGGAATGCCAGCTGTTGTTTCTTTTCAAAAGATTCAAACTGACTTCTGGAAACGGAGCCGATTGTTTGGAGGTACTTCTCTATAGATACTTTATTTTGTTCAAATCCAAAATAATTGACAGTACTCGTATCCCCATCTGCATCCCAAGTTACGTGATTTTTTAGCAGCACGTCAAATTCATAGTGGGAGTGGTCGAAGGCATCAGCTGATGATGTGGTAATGAAAATAATTAACGCTGAGAATAGTTGAACAAACTGCATGGTTTGAAAGTTATAAATCGTAGAAGAGTTTATCGACGCAGGGCTCGGTGGTAAATCTCAAGGATTTTGAGAATTTTTTTAGGCGCATTTTTTCTTTTCCACTCCCCAGCCACATATTTGTTTGCTTCGGAGAATGTTGGGTAGATGTGAGTGGTTGCCAGAATCTTATTAAGTCCTAATTTGTATTTCATTGCGAGAACGAATTCGGCAATAATTTCAGAGGCATGTTCACTCACGATAGTGACGCCAATTATTTGATCAGATTTTGGCCGAGTCAGAACCTTGATGAATCCATGGTCTTCCGAGTCAGCAATCGCGCGATCGAGATCATCTATTCCATAGGTAGTAGCTTCATAAGATATATTTTTTTTGCTTGCTTCGTCCTCATTCAACCCTACTCTTGCAACCTCGGGATGAGTGAATGTCGCCCACGGGACAGATGAGAAGTCGATAGTGAATTGTTTGAAACGACCGAATAGCGCATTTACTGCAGCGTGCCAGGCTTGATGAGCAGCAGCATGAGTAAATTGCATTCTTCCAGTCACATCTCCACATGCGTAGATATTTGGAAATTTGGTTTGAAGAAAATCATTGGTGGGTAAAACGATGTCTTCTGCAGAAATGGCGTCTATATCTTCTAGTCCGTACCCTTTTAAATTAGCTCGTCTTCCAATGGCGAAAAGAACTTGATCAAAGGTCAACTGAATCTCACCATTAGGGCTGTCGCAAACTAGTGTCTGAACACTTTTTTCTTTAACGAAACCTTTAGCTCGATGGCGCGTTAACACCGTAACACCTTCATCCGATAATTGATTTTCAATCATCTTAACTACATCCGCATCCTCTTTAATAAGAATACGATTGTCAGATTCAACCAAAATGACTTCAGAACCCAATCGTTGAAAAGCTTGTGCTAATTCGCAGCCGATCGGGCCGCCGCCAATGATGATCAAACGTTTCGGTAGATCATTTAAATCCCAGATTGTGTCTGATGTGGCGTGATTAATCTTGTTGATATTAGGTAGTTGTGGAATGATTGGGCTGGCCCCAGACGCAACAATAATCGACCGGGCACTGATCTTTTTTTCGCCTTCTTTGCCTTCAATTGTGATTGTCCATGGAGAAATAATTTTCGCATTTCCTTGATAGCAGGCTACACCAAGTTCTGTGTAACGATCTACAGAGTCATGCGGCTCTATTTTTTTGATAACCTTCTGGACTCGTTTCATGACGTCCGAGAAATTAAAGGTTATGTCAGCTTTTTGTATGCCTAGCCGTTTAGAGTTTTTGGCTTGCTCAAGGAAATGGGCGGTTTTGATTAATGCTTTAGAAGGGACGCATCCTGTATTGCTGTCTCTTATA
>CAJXPC010000283.1 GCA_913057845.1 uncultured Pseudomonadota bacterium | reverse complement strand
AGATGTAGAGAGGTCTCGTGGGCTCGGAGATGTGTATAAGAGACAGGCCTGAGACAGCATCCGGCGCTTCCCACCTAAAGATTGACCAAGTGAATTCTTAGGTCCTATGGAGCTAGATTGATACCCTCTGACTGAAGTCGCACCACCGGCATAAAAATTCTTATAAAACGGCAACTGCTTTGAATCGTAGTCTTCCGCGTATGCCACCGATCCACCTAGCCGCAACGTCAGGTCATCCGTGACTGGCCGATACCACTCAGTCTTATACGACAGATTATAGTAATAAAGATCTCCAGCCGGAGTCGCAAGCTCCGTACTGAATCGTTGAACCATGCCGTCTGTCGGATAGATAGCGCTGTTTCTTTTGTCACGACTCCAACCCACCGTAAGAGGAATAACCGTATTATCGGAACCATTGAGAGCAACAAATTCTTCATACTCGGCTGTCGGGTTTGCTCCCAACGTAATTTGAGTTGCCTCAACCCCAAGACCGTAATAAATTCTGTCGTATTCTGTAAGCGGGACTCCAAAAGTAACAGACCCACTGCTTGTTGACGTCGAAAAAGCAGAGACCACCAAACTGCTGACATCGGTATCTCTCTTACCTAACTTATACGTTCGACTGACACCATCATCTGTCGCGTAAGGATTGGTGTAGTTAATTTCATAGGTTTCATTAATCTTGCCCGAGCTAACCGTAAATCCTAGCGAGTTACCCGTTCCCATGAAGTTATTTTGAGAGAGCCCCAGTTGCAGCAACAACTTGTCGGTACTCGAAAACCCCATGCCTACTGTGAAGTTACCCGTCATGCGCTCCACAACCTTAACTTCAAGGTCAACTTGATCTGGAGCCCCAGGAACAGTATTCGTATTGATTATCACATCCGAGAAAAACCCCAAAAGATTTAACCGCTGCTTTGACCGATTGATATCTTTTATCGAATACCAAGTGCCTTCCATTTGTCTTAATTCACGACGAATGACCTCGTCTCTGGTGTCAATATTTCCATTAATGTCTATTCGACGCACATATACGCGTTGCCCAGCATTAACGTAAAGAGTAAATCCAATTTTAGAACTCTCGACATCTTTTTCTGGCACCGGATTTACAGTTGCATTCGCATAACCATCCTCGCCCAAACGATCAGTTATTTTCCGAGACAAATCAGTCAACCTTTTCCGCGAAAACACTTCCCCTGGGACAATGTCGACCAATTGAAACAAATCTTCACTACTAACAACCGTGTCACCTGCCATTGCAATAGAATCAAAAACAAATTTCTCACCTTCCGAGAAAGACATCGTTATAAATACATGTTCTCGATCTGGAGATAACTGAACTTGGGTAGATTCGATTAGAAAGTCTGCATAACCGTTGTCGAGGTAAAGTGAGCGAATCGTCTCCTGGTCTCCCTCTAGTTTTTGCTTAGAATATTCAAGGGGTCCCTTAAATATATTAATTCTTCCAGGAGACTTGAGACCCATTTCATCACGGAGCTCACCATCTGAAAAGAACACATTACCAACGAAATTTATTTTTTCAATGAGCGCCTTAGGTCCCTCAAAGACATCAAAGGTCACTGCAACTCGATTCCTCTCGAGCGGCGTGGTCGTCGTTATAATTTCAACACCGTACTTGCCCTTTGACATATAAAGATTTTTTAATTCCTGTTCAGCCAGATCAAGTATGGAGCCATCGAGTATGGCAGACTCACTTAACCCCATCTGGCTTAAAGCCTCAATGATTTGCTCTTCAGTGAGTAGTTTCGATCCTGAAACGGAGATTTTATAAACCGCTGGTCGTTCGATGAGCCTCACAACGAGCACACTGCCCTCAATCAATACCTGAACATCATCAAAAAAACCGGTTTTAAACAATGAACGAATGATTTGACTAGCCACTTCTTTGTCGACACTGTCACCGACTTGAACGGGAATATTAGAAAATATTACGCCGGGATCAGTCCTTTGAATTCCCTCAACCCTGATATCTTCCATGACAAAGGTGTCGAAGGCGCTGGACGCGGAGCTTAGGCTCATAAAAAGAATTAGCGCGACACCTTTAAATAGATTACTCATGCACAGTCACTCCCTCTAATCTCCCAAGTACCGCAAAACATCGTTCGCTATGACGAAAACCATTAACCCAGTCAAACATATCATTCCAATCTGCTGTGCCGTAACTATAACTCTTTCTGGCATTTTTTTACCTAATAATAACTCGTAGAGGTGGAAAACCAGGTGGCCACCATCTAACATCGGCAAAGGGAATAAATTAATTACTCCTAAACTGACGCTGAGTACAGCAAGGAAAGATAAGAAGGCTGTCAGTCCAATTTCGGCCGTTTTACCTGCTTGATCAGCGATTACCAGCGGCCCAGCCAAATTATTTAATCCAACGTCACCGATAATGAGCCCTACGATCATCCGTGATGTGAATCCAATTAAATCTGATGTTCTTTGGAAGGATTTGATAGTTGAATCAATAATGGTAATGCCATCTCTATCTATTAACCTGTCTCTTATACACATCTCCGAGCCCACGAGACCTCTCTACATCTCG
>CAJXPC010000282.1 GCA_913057845.1 uncultured Pseudomonadota bacterium | reverse complement strand
GCAGCGTCAGATGTGTATAAGAGACAGGCGATCGAGGTGGAGGATCAGTCGGATTGGAAGCGTTTTCCTGAGCAAGTGACTGACGAACCCGTGGATCAAGTCTTACTTTCAACAGTCGATGTGGATGGCCAGTTTCATCAGTTCCAGATCAAACCGCATAACAATGGACGGTTAGTCACCTATGTCCTTGATGAAAATGGAAAACTTCTAAGGGATGAAGCTGATAATTTTGTGCGCGAGCGTGACATCTCGGGTGAGGTGCGCGTAAGGCCTGGTGGTTATGATTTAGAAATCAGAATGTATCGCTCCGATGTGGGGCCAAGTTTAGGTTTGGGTGTGATGAATGTCACGGCGAGATCGGATTGGCCTACGGTTGCTGTGATTCGTAGTTGTGAGAGTTTGACGGATCCTTCACGGCTTGGCTCTGTATTCGCGCCTTCTCCAGAAGTGCAGAATGTGATCAAGCAGCTCCAGCGATCAGAATCCAGAATCTGGGTTGTGGACACACAAAGTCGCATCAAAGCACATGCGGAGAACTTGAAGTCGAACACGATGGTCGTGGAAGCCCCTGATGCAAGTCTTGATGATCAGTCCGGTAGTAATTTGATTGATGCATTTTTATCAGTTATCGCGTCAGTGGTAAGGCCGATATTGAACCTCTGGATCGAGCCGGGTACGTATCGTTTTGCAGATTTGCCTGGGGGTACTTGGCAGCTTGATAATCCAGAAATCGATAAAGCTCTGGGTGGCCATGAGGTGGCGAGACAATTCAGGAATCAGAATGGTGGCGGTGGTGTGATCAGTGCGGCGCATCCCGTCTGGGTTGGTAAAAAAGTGGTGGGGGCAGTGTTCGTTGAGGAGACCACCAATAAAGTACTGGCGATGCGATACCAAAATCTTTTATTGATGATTGCTTTTATTTTGGTCATTCTCGTGGGTTACGCTATTTTGCAATTTGCGGTTTTAGGTAATGCTGTAAAGCGTTTGGGAGACCTTGCGCGACAAACTGAAAATGCTTTTGATGTGGATGGGAAAGTTATAGGTCGTATTCAGCCACAAGAATCGAGAGATGAGATTGGGATGTTGTCGAGGAGTTTGTCGCGTATCAGCATTCGACTGAAAAACTATACGCAGTACCTCGAAAACTTATCCAGACGTTTGTCACATGAGTTGAATACACCCATTGCCGTGGTGCGCTCTTCATTGGAGCTATTGAGTAGTTCGAATAGCCCAGAACAAAGAGAGGTTTACTTGCAGCGAGCAGAGGGTGGTATACGACGATTGAATAATCTCGTTAAACGAATGAGTGAGGCATCAGATTTGGAGGCATCTCTCACGTCAGAGGAGCTTGAAGATATTGATCTGTGTGAATTAATCACCGTCAGTGTCGAGGAATATCGTGGTGCATATGAGCGTCATTCGTTCAAAGTAGTCTTTGCTGAGTCTCCTCTGCGGGTTCAAGGATCACCCGACGCATTTCGGCAAATGTTGGATAAACTCATTGAAAATGCGAATGAGTTTTCTAATCCAGGTTCATCGATTGACATTGCAATGTCTCTGACTGGTGCCGACGTGTTGTTGCAAGTTACAAATCAAGGCCCCATCATTCCCGTTGAGAATCAATCTCAAATTTTCGAGTCTATGGTGTCAGACCGCAGCCAGACAAGCCAATCTTCCGATGAGGGGCATCTTGGCTTAGGACTCTTTATTGTGCGTTTGGTCGCACAGTTTCATGGTGGGAAGGTGTCTGTTCGTAACCGGCCAGGACAGGATGGTGTTACCTTTGAAGTGACGATTCCCCATAAGTCTTAAAAGAGGCGGGTTGTTTGAAGCTACAGAACATCTAAGTTAGATTAAGTTGAAAATATAATTACTTAGGTAAAAGGTGATGACAACATTTTTCGTATGGAATTGGATTGTCCCACTGGTATATTGTTTGCCAGCATTTCTTGGTATTTTCGTGTTTACGCAGCGACCTGTGAGACTAAGAAATACGACAGGTGGGGTCGTGAAGGTGGGTCGTTTGGGTTGGTCATGGACTTATTTATACTTTGGTTTTTGGGTCCCGCTCTTTCGGTCTGAAATTGGTATTGCTGCACTTCACCTGCTGTTCACATTAGTGACTTTTGGTTTATTTCAGCCGGTGTGGTCTTTCCTATATAACAAGCAGCAGATGACAAGGCTGTTAACCAGTGGTTGGGAAGTTGATGACAGTGAAGAGGTGAGGCAATTTGTGCGCAGAAAATTAATGCTGAATGCCTGAGAGGCACTTGCTCATTACGTTAATAGTCATGAGTCGGTGTGGTTTAATGTATGACGGTTGTGAGCTATAAAAAGGATTTTTTTGTGATGATTGAGAGAGATAAATCGCAGAGCTATTATGTCTCTTGGGGCTGTGTGTTGCTCGGGATGTCTGTAATACTTTTAGGCACCTACAAAACTGGCACGGCAACTGGGTTTACCGCTTTATTTTTCTTATTTGGCGGCGTAGTGCTTGGTATGGGAGGCCTATTTTTTCTATGGGCAGGTTATAAAGGAAAGGTTTCAGACCTGTCTCTTATACACATCTCCGAGCCCACGAGACCTCTCTACATCTC
>CAJXPC010000281.1 GCA_913057845.1 uncultured Pseudomonadota bacterium | reverse complement strand
ACACTGGTTAGCCCGATCAAAAGCTTGGCATCGGGACGACTAAACAAACCAACGCCCGTCAAATCTAACGAAACTTCAAGCCGAAATAATTGAGGAGCAACAGTAACCGATATTGTCGGATCAGCACCAAGTATTACGTCTCGCATACCTGTTCGATAGCGATCAAAATAAAAGCATGCCCACTGGCCCGAAGGGGAAAAATTAAACTCAACATACTGATCGTCAACATTACGAATAAAAAGCTCTAAGCATGTTTCTTCCCATAACTTTGCCCCCCTTCCAGATGTCGCCCTATCAGGAAAAACTATTGCTTGTGTATTGCCTAATATTTCATAGGTTAAGAGCCAACGAAATTGCGTTGACCGCTCCATCATGACTGATGCAGACAAATTATCGAACGGGTTGTCGATATGGGGTTTCAAGGTGTAAGTTGTAGGCATCGCTATCAAAAGGGTTACCGTCTCAGTAGGTTACCTCAAAATAATGCCGTCTCACAAAAAAACAAAGATAAAACGAAACATGCTTGAAAACGACTTCGTACGACGAGCGGTTGAGCAATCAGGCCATGGTGCAATCATGATCTCGGAAGACGAGCTACTAGAATCCTTGAACAAAACGCTGCAAGAACAACCAAAAAACCAACCTATTTGGGTTTTTGGGTACGGATCACTCATCTGGAACCCGATGTTAGAGTATGTCGACAAGCAGCCAGCCATAATTTATGGCTACCACCGCGGTTTCTATTGTTGGTCACGAATTAACAGGGGGTCTCCCGAGACTCCAGGCTTAGTTCTAGCGCTTGATCATGGCGGATCATGCCGTGGGCTCGCTTACCAATTGAGTGCCGAAAAAAAAACACAGGAACTGCTAATACTTTGGAGGCGAGAAATGTTGGGCAAAGTCTACACTCCGAAATGGGTGCGGGCGAATACAGCGCAAGGCGTTATCCACGCGATCACTTTTGTCATTGACCGCTCAAGCGCTGCGTATACTGGGAAATTAGATGAGGATCGGATCGTCTCAATAGCTATGAACGCTTCTGGGCACTACGGATCGTGCTCCGATTACTTAATTGATACTGCAGAAAGCTTGAAGCAGGAAAATATACAAGATACAAAAATTTTTCGTTTGGCGAGCGAGCTCTTAGGCCGAAGAGGGCATTCTTCTAATTCGAAGGATTATCCAACCAAGAATAATTAAGGGTACGGTGTTCCATAATAATCCGTTCAAAAATGCCACATCATACCCACCAGTCCGATCAAAAATGTATCCCGGCATCCATCCACCAACAGCCATACCCAACAACGACGCCATCATCACCATGCCAACTCGCTCACCGGCAACTTTTTGAGGAAAGTATTCTCGAACCGCTAATGCGTAAGCTGGCACAATGCCACCTTGGAACAAACCAAAAATCGCCGAGATGAAATAAAGCGAAGCAAGCGTATCAAAAAACAAGAAAAGCGCGAGTCCGATACCTTGCAAGAATACGCCAATTACGACCGTCTTTAAGCCGCCGATATGGTCAGACAACCAACCAAAACCAAGACGACTGACCACTCCAAACGCAAGCATTACTGATAGCATCTTTGCTCCGGTAGCCACACCAAAACCCAAATCCCCACAAAATGCGACCAAATGAACCTGGGGCATAGCCATCGCAACACAACAAGAAAACGCTGAAATCATGAGTAGGGTGAGCAACCAGGGAGGAGATACTGGTAATCTCGGTAGCGGCACCTCTTGTGCCTCAACGGCGACCCGACCGTCTTTGCTAGGTGTTCGTCTCAAGACTAATGCTAAAGGTAACGCTAAAACAAGTACCGTTATGCCAACAATCCAGTAAGTTTGCCGCCAACCGAAATCTTGTACTGTCGACTCCAAAATTGTTGGCCAGATAGCTCCGGACAAATACTGACCACTCGCGATAATGCCGACTGCGGCGCCCTTGCGACGCTCGAACCAATGAGATACGTGAGCGATAAGCGGCCCAAACGTGGTTGAGGTACCAACCCCGATCAGTAAACCATGCGATACACTTAGAAATACAACACCATTGGCAAACGAGGCTGCGCCATAGCCTACAGACATCAGAACTATGCCAACCACTACAGTTTTATAAATTCCGTGCCTGTCCGATAAACGACCAAATACAACTCCACCTAAACCATACCCAATCATCGTCAAAACATATGGGAAAGACGCTTGCGCCCTCGTGATCCCTAGGTCTACCTGAATCGCCGGTAAAATCACGACAATTGACCACATGCCAACCCCAACAACGACAGACATGACAAGCACGAGACTTAACCGTAACCAAGCTGCGGCCGAATCAACTAGCAGTAATTTTTCTCTACCCATGCACGGAATTCATCCAGACAATATAAACACATCCAGTGTGTTACTGGCTTGCGGAAAACCGCACGCGTGACCTTTGTGTTTGGAGCTGATTTGTAATAGAGTAATTGTATAAGTAAAAGAGCACATTAGTGGCTTAGGGGGAGGAATATTGTTGGACAGCAGCAGCCCGAGCGTTCGGGAGGATACGTTATCGGCATTAATTTTAAAAAATGCCAAAGTCATCGGATCTAAAACAGCCATTCGTGAAAAAGACCTCGGCATCTGGCAAAGCCTGTCTCTT
>CAJXPC010000280.1 GCA_913057845.1 uncultured Pseudomonadota bacterium | reverse complement strand
TTTTTTTTTCAAGCAGAAGACGGCATACGAGATGTAGAGAGGTCTCGTGGGCTCGTGTCTCGCATACTAGCTTGACCATTTGGAAAAAAAATCCAGAAGCAGTTGATGAATTGGTCCCAATTCACACTTATGTAGATCCTGAACCACATAATACGATCCACATGCTACATACATCAGGATTTACACACTTCAATTTGTTAGAGCAAACGAAAATCAGAAATTTGGCAGAAGAAAAAGCATTGATAACTACGTGGAATAATACAAGTAAAGAATGGTCATTAGATCATACCTTGTATGAATTATTTATCACACAAGCAACAAAAACTCCTGATGCGGTAGCGATTATTTCTTCTGATAAAACGCTGACATATTCAAATGTTTTGACTTGCGCCAACCGCATCGCTCATGCTTTAAAATCAAAAGGTGTTGTGCCTAATACCTTAGTGGGTATTTTTATGCACAAAGGCTGGGAGCAAATTGTAGCTTGTTTAGGTGTATTGGGATCAGGTGCTGCTTTTTTGCCAATGGATGCTAGCTGGCCAGAAGAAAGAACGCATCAAGTCATAAGGCAGTGGGAGGTCGAATTAATTCTCACCCAGCAATCAGTACTAGTCGAACTAGGTGAAAGTGAGCTGTTATTAGTAGAGACTTTTTTTGCTGTTGACCATGAACCGAATTGGGAAAATTTCCCCATAACCGCACTGCCAAGGCAGCAAGCGCCGGATAATATAGCTTATGTTATTTTCACGTCAGGATCGACTGGTCAACCCAAAGGAGTAGTCATTAGTCATCAAAATGCGATTAATACCTTGCTTGATATAAACCAACGGTTTCAACTGAATGAGCATGATCGAGTTCTGGCTTTATCTAATCTAAGCTTTGATCTGGCTATTTATGATGTGTTTGGCATACTCTCTGTTGGTGCAGCCTTAGTGTTACCAGACTCGGATAAATTAAAAGAACCGGCGCACTGGCTAAATTTGTTGAAGACACACCATGTCACCCTATGGAATACTGTTCCGATGTTTATGCAAATGCTGGTGGAATTTTTAGATAGCCTGCCCGCAGCCAAGTCTCTTGACTTTACTGAATCAGTACGATTAATCTTAATAAGCGGTGATTGGGTTCCATTGGCGCTGCCTGATCGCATTCAACACCATTTCGCTGCGGCTAAACTCGTGAGTTTAGGTGGTGCAACAGAAGGTTCTATTTGGTCAATACTCCATCCCATTGAAGCAGTTGATCCCAAATGGAAGAGTGTCCCTTATGGTACACCCATGAATAATCAACATACGTATGTTTTAAACGATGACTTAACGCATTGCCCCATTGGTAAAGTCGGCGAAATACATATTGGTGGACAAGGAGTTGCACTGGGCTACTGGAAAGATGAAGAACGAACAGCTGCAAGCTTTGTGGAGCATCCAGAAACTTGTGAACGATTATATAAAACGGGTGATTTAGGAAAATGGTCAGAAATTGGATACATTGAGTTTATCGGACGCAAGGATACTCAAGTTAAAATAGATGGGCACCGCATTGAGCTAGGTGAAATTGAAGCTACGTTAGTATCGCACCGTTACGTTGACCAATGTGTTGTTATGCACGATACTCAAGGTAAACAAAAACAATTAGTGGCTTATATCATTCCAAATCGTAAACAAATATCTGCCCTTGAAAAACATGCAGAGCATGATAAAGACTGGCGTGAAGTTTATGATGGGATATATCAAGTGGGATCTGATACATTTGATCCTACTTTCAACATTTCTGGCTGGCGTAGCAGCTACACAGGTGAATTACTTCCAGAACCTGAAATGCGTGAGTGGGTGGATGACACCGTGAATCGTGTTTTGGCCTTAAAACCTAAGCGTGTACTTGAAATTGGTTGTGGCTCAGGTTTGTTAGTGTCTCGCATTGCACCACATTGTGATATGTATGTTGCAACAGATATATCAGCAGCATCCATTGCGATGATTGTGTCAATTAAAAAAAAACATGCTAAATTTGGCCATATCATGACACATCAACGTTCAGCTAATGACTTTTCAGGATGGGATACGTTAATGGTTGATATTGTCATTATTAATTCAGTAATTCAGTGCTTTTCAAGTGTTGAGTACTTATTGGATGTCATTGAGCAAGCAACCGCGTTGTTACAGCCTCATGGCCAGCTATTTATAGGCGATGTCCGGCATCTGGGCTTATTGGAATCTTATCACAGCTCTGTTCAGCTTCATAAAACAAGCACACCATTATCAAGATCAGAATTTCTAGAACGCGTGCAAATGCACGTGGCACATGAAGAAGAACTCTTGGTTGATCCTACCTTTTTTTATGCTATAAAACATCGCTTTACGCGCTTGCGCCATACGCAAATACAATTAAAATCTGGAAAATTTTCTAATGAATTAAATCATTTTCGATACGATGTTGTTTTGACCTTCAATGACGATTCTGTCCCTACTTTAAAACCACATTGGCAAGATTGGCTTTTGGATGAGGAGCTAGATAATTTTCAAGAGCAAGTGCGCCGTTGGAAGAAAACTCTAGATAAGAATGTGTCATCAGTGTTGGGATTTAAATCTATACCTCTGTCTCTTATACACATCTCCGAGCCCACGAGACCTCTCTACATCTCG
>CAJXPC010000279.1 GCA_913057845.1 uncultured Pseudomonadota bacterium | reverse complement strand
AGAGGTCTCGTGGGCTCGGAGATGTGTATAAGAGACAGACTCCGAATTGCGCGTTGATTATCATTTATTTTTGATTGTGCGAAATTTGTCGTGCAAGAGCTGTGCCATAGAAATAGAAGCTAATAAAACCGGAGGGATTAGAGTCAACGAGCGTAGTAATAATTAAGAAACCGCACCGAGAAAGAGCGGCTATTTCCGAACGCACCAAAAGCGTGATGCAGATAACTCTGCCTCATTTTGAGTTATTGGATTTCCCAATCGGTAGATCGTGAGTAGGCTTAAGATTAAATTGAATTTACGATTTGTCCGTAGAATTGCTTCGAGGCATACGTCAAGCAACGAATAAGCATCTAACAATAAAGCAGACCGCTAGCAGCACTTAAGGTGAGTGGATGTTTATAAGTCAACAGACCGAGAGAACTCAGGAAGCAACGATCGGCATTCTTCCGGCAGTTTTTCTTCTATCAACTCAAGCAACTCGCTAGATATGCTCGTCGCTCGGTCCTCGAGAATTATACGGCCTATGCATGTTGCGTATTGCGAAGCAGCGTACTCAAGTTTATCTCTCCAGACTCCTTCATCCATTAGTCCGAGCTTATACTGTAGATAGTCATTGTCTAAGATGTATAGAACGAGGTGCCCGAGGTTTATACTGGGATGAAAGCGGTAAGCGTCGGTTCCATATTGCTGAATGCCGGATCCCCATTGGAACTCAGATTCTGTCCAAGTGTTGACCATCTGGGTAAACATCTCAGTTCTCGCCGTATTCTGCGCTGCAAGCGCGATTCTTTGAGATTGCCTCATTTCCAGTCCAACAAAAATCAATGACGACATCACGCCAGCCATACCGACTAGCTGAACCAATGTCAGTGTATCCATTTTTTTCAAAATCCAACCTCTCTTTTCATCAAAGGTTTAAGGCTATGGTTTTTTGGTTGGAAGAGAAGAGATATTACTCTGAGATGGTACCAGTGGGCGGACTTGAACTTATAATAAAATCAACGACTTATACTTTTAAACTCTTTATACCCACCTAAGTACCCACCTAAGTACCCACCTAAAATACAGTTCCTATAGACCTTTAATCTTCCCAAAAGCTACGAAGGCGATCCTTAGCTAGACCTCGATCCGTCCTATCTTTACTCAGCAGATAACAACCAAATTCAACGGGCGAATTCCTAACTTTCTTGCCATCCGGCGACACTGCAACGAGCTGACCGTTAGCATGCTCTACAAACTCATAATGCTCTCCATTTTTGATGCTCGGAAGGGTCTGACAATTAAGGTATAAATTTTTCGTCAAGCAGGAACAATTCAACACCACCGGTAATTCTGTCGTTTTCCATTGCCTCTGCGGTAGCCGGATCGTTAAATATCCTGATAAATTCATCTGGATCATTAGTCTCAAAGACTCCAAGTACTTTGTCCTCGCCTATTGCCCCCATATATGCGAGAGACACGCCCTGACTCCTAAACAAATCATTATGAGTTTTGAATTGCTCCCTCCAGTGATCAGCGCTCTCAACTTCTGCTCGTATGGCAATTAACATATAGTTTTCCTCTTGATATATTTTTAAACCTGATAAAACGCAATCCTAAAGAAACAATTAAAATGCTGCTGGCCCTAATGCTACTCCGTCGCCTAGTAACCGCCTAATTTGAATGCTGGGAGC
This sequence comes from uncultured Pseudomonadota bacterium, assembly GCA_913057845.1. GTDB lineage: Bacteria > Pseudomonadota > Gammaproteobacteria > Burkholderiales > Eutrophovitaceae > Eutrophovita. Next base: position 970 of record CAJXPC010000279.1, on the reverse strand, counting down.
CTCTCAGCAGGGTGGTGTCTGTATTATAGCCCCGGATGTCAAGTCCGCCTAGAGTAGGGGCCTTGTTTCCTAGTAACCGCCCAGCCAGCACCCCACCCTAGGGGCACACCCCGATAAGTCAGAATGGTTCCATTGCACCCGTATGCATACTATTGTGGAAGACCTATTATCTGCGGGGTGGTTTTCGCCTTACCCATGACCCTGCCTATCAAGCGAGCGCGATACACCGAAAAGCAGGGCTTGACGGGCAGCTTAACATTGAAGTGAAAGGTGGTCTGAGTCTCGATCAATCGTAAAACTCCGCTGTACAGTCTATTCATATGAGAAACCGACTATATGTCTAACATTACCCTATATGGCTCCTCCCTCTCCCTCTTTACGGGCAGAGCACGTAGCTACCTTATTAAATCAGGACTACCTTACCGAGAAACTATGCCCGTTTCAGAATACTATACCGAACAGGTGTTACCAAAAATGGGCGGGCGGCGCAGTGTCCCGGTTATTGAAACAGGAGAAGGTGAAGTCATTCGTGATGGCGCTGCCATCATCGATCATTATGAAGAGATAAACGGACACTATTTTTCTCCGCCAACAGCAAAACAAAAAACGCTCAGCCTGCTGTTCGATGTTATTGGTACCGAGGGTTTGTTACGTCCTGCAATGCACTACCGCTGGGATTTCCCGGAGGAAAATCTCGATTTTTTAACTTTCCATTTTGAGTGCTACATCCCTCCCCATATGGACAAAGAGCAAATGGCGCAGAAGCAAATGAACAGAATGCGCAACGCCGGTGAAAACTTTGGTGCAGTGCCAGCGACGTTCGAACTCGTAGAGTCCCTCTATGTTTCCCTCATGGAAAAACTGGACCAACACTTTAGCCAACATCCGTATCTGTTCGGCAGCAAACCCAGCATTGGTGACTTCGGTTTGATCGCACCTCTGTTTGGCCACCTTGGCAGGGACCCAAAAT
>CAJXPC010000278.1 GCA_913057845.1 uncultured Pseudomonadota bacterium | reverse complement strand
CACCTCTCTATTCGTCGGCAGCGTCAGATGTGTATAAGAGACAGACAACAAACTTCGCACCAGAATCTCGCAATCGATATCGCAAAGCATCTTGCCCAAAAAGTGTAAACAAAGGCACCGCTATTGCGCCCGATCGATAGCTCGCCAAGTGCGTTACGCCCACCTCAGGCCGTTGCGGCAGTAAAACACCAATCCGATCATGGCGCTGCAGACCGAACGCGGAAAAAACGTTTGCCAGTTGATTCGACAGCAAATGAATATCTTTAAACGTATACCGTTTTTGAATACCATCGGTCGTCTCGTACACCAATGCTGTACGTCCATCTTCCTCAATCCACTTGTCGCATATATCCCAAGCTATGTTATAGCGTTGAGGCACCTGCCATTCAAATTGATTAATCAGTGCTTGATAAGAGTTTGCTCTGGGTAACATGCTGCGCGCCGTTTTTACGTTTATGAAATGCTAACAAAAAAATGGGTCGGCAGATTGACTATGGGAGGGCCTTTAAGCTAAGACCGGAAGATAACATTCTAGAATGTAAATTGGAGGGGGGGTTGACGGGAGACAGGCTCCCGTCAAAGTATAACTTTTAAATCATTAATCTATCGATTGGATATTGGTCGCTTGGTCGCCTTTAGGGCCACTCGTGACGTCATACGATACTTTTTGATTTTCTTCTAACGTCTTAAAGCCATTCGATTGAATTGCTGAAAAATGTACGAACAAATCCTTACCGCCATCATCAGGAGTAATAAAACCGAAACCTTTTGAATCGTTAAACCATTTAACTGTACCAGTACTCATTGTGTCTTTCCTTGAAAATAATAAAATATATGCCAAAACTTCAAGAAGAGACCGTCTTTCACCCGATGTTAAGAATGTTCCCTTAATCAGGTGAGGAGATAGTACGACATCGCTAAACATCTTCCCCAGCTTGATAATCTTGCACGCGCCTTATAACGTATAAAGCCAGTCACGTCAAAATAAATCTTAGCCGTCAAAACCTTTAAACTTAGATATTTCAGTGGTTTTTTAACCACCTAATCACTAATATAAGACTGTATATAGTAACAGACGCAACTTAAAGAGGGAAACACGAATGTCAGATGAACTAAAAGCCGCCGCGCTTGAGTACCACGAATACCCCAGACCTGGGAAAATATCAGTGGTTCCAACAAAAGGGTTAACCAATCAGCGAGACCTGGCGCTTGCGTACTCACCTGGAGTCGCTTATGCATGTAAAGCGATAGAAGCTGACCCAAGTATGGCGGCCAAATACACATCCAGAGCGAACCTAGTCGGAGTTATTACCAACGGTACAGCTGTTCTAGGCCTAGGCAACATCGGCCCTCTAGCCGGAAAGCCTGTCATGGAAGGTAAAGCTTGTTTATTTAAGAAATTTGCAGGTATTGATGTTTTTGATATCGAATTGGCAGAGACTGATCCAGATAAATTGGTCGATATTATTGCGGCACTAGAGCCCACACTGGGCGGCATTAATCTAGAGGACATCAAAGCCCCAGAATGTTTTTATATCGAGAAGAAACTAAAAGAAAAGCTGAGCATTCCCGTCTTTCACGATGATCAGCATGGCACTGCGATTATCGTAGGTGCCGCGATTATTAATGGGCTAAAGGTCGTCGGTAAAAATTTAGACCAGGTCCGACTTGTTTGCTCAGGCGCAGGTGCCGCGGCGATAGCATGTCTTAATTTACTCACCACCTTAGGGGTAAAAAAAGAAAATATTATTGTTTGCGATTCAAAAGGAGTGATCTCTATAAGTCGCATTGGCACTCTAAATGAGAGTAAAGCCATCTATGCGAGCGACACACCTTTTGTGTCCGTAGATGAAGCGATGCGAGGTGCTGATATTTTTCTCGGATTATCAGGACCAGGCACGATCAAAAAAGAGTGGGTCGCCGAAATGGCAGATAAACCCTTAATCTTGGCGCTTGCAAATCCGACGCCGGAAATCATGCCTGAAGAAATTAAATCAGTACGGCCTGATGCCGTGATCGCCACGGGGCGTTCTGATTACCCTAACCAGGTTAACAATGTTCTATGCTTTCCATTTATTTTCAGAGGGGCTTTGGACGTCGGGGCAACCAAAATCACTGAGGAAATGAAACTGGCGTGCGTTTATGCTATCGCAGAACTAGCTCGAGCAGAACGCTCGGATATCGTTGCCACAGCTTACGAGGGTCAGGAATTAAATTTTGGCCCTGACTATATTATCCCGACACCGTTCGACCCACGACTCATTACATTAATAGCACCTGCGGTTGCTCAGGCCGCTATGGACAGCGGGGTCGCGACACTCCCCATTGAAGACATGTCGGCCTACCGGGAAAAAATTTCTAACCTCGTATATCAAACTGGCTTCGTGATGAAACCAGTCTTTGAGGCGGCAAAAGCCGACCTAAAGAAGGTTATTTACGCGGAGGGTGAGGATGAAAGAGTGTTACAAGCGGTCCAAGTCCTTACAGATGAAAAACTTTGCCTCCCAATTCTTATTGGGCGACCCGATGTTATCAACTCAAGGATTGAGAGAGCTGGACTTCGAATAAAAGCTGGAGAACACTTTGAGGTAGTCAACCCAGAAAACGACGAACGCTTCAAAGAGACCTGGCAAGAGTACTATCACTGTCTCTTATACACATCTGACGCTGCCGACGAATAGAGAGGTG
>CAJXPC010000277.1 GCA_913057845.1 uncultured Pseudomonadota bacterium | reverse complement strand
ACGAGATGTAGAGAGGTCTCGTGGGCTCGGAGATGTGTATAAGAGACAGGGACGTAACCGCTCGGGGTGGTGGCCGCAATAGACGATCAGCCGAGCAAGAAGCAGCTCAATTGGCTTATGATTTAATTACAGAAAAACATATTGGAGACAATCGATGAGTGGGATTTCAGTTTCCGATCAGGAGCAACAGACCTCAGGTTTATTAATCGGATCAACAGCGGTGATCGGTGTTCCAAACGCTGGGAAATCAAGCTTATTAAATGCGTTGTTGGGGACGAAGCTAAGTATTGTGTCTCGTAAGGCTCAGACGACACGCCATAAAATTCTCGGAGTTTATTCCGATGAAAAATCACAGATTCGATTCCTAGATACGCCTGGATTTCAATTGACGTATAAATCAATGCTCAATAGCGCCATGAATCGGTCAGTATCCAGCAGCCTTGCTGAGGTTGACGTGGTGATATTAGTTTTAGAGGCGGGGTTGATTCAAAAGGATGATCTGAAATTGATTGAGATGTTTCCTGAAAATGTCCCGGTGATATGTGTCATCAGTAAGATTGATCAACTGACGTCGCCCAATGAGTTGTTGCCATTTATTGATCGGGTAAAGTCGCTGTACGAATTTTCCGAGATTATTCCTACGAGCTCACGTCGTGTTATTGGCTTAGACGTTTTAATTGGTGCTATCCAGTCAAAGTTGTCGAAAGGTCAACCCATATATGAAGAGGACACCTTAACGGATAGACCAGAGAGGTTTTTTGCTGCTGAAATTATTCGTGAAAAATTATTCCATTTAATGGGCGATGAAATACCTTACGGGGTTACAGTGGAAATTGAGGAGTTCAAAATCAACAAAGGGCTTCGAAGTATTAATGCGACGATTGTGGTTGCTAAGGATGCGCATAAGGGAATGATCATTGGGGCGCAAGGTAGCAAATTGAAAACCATTGGAACAAAAGCTCGGATTGAGATGGAGCAATTTTTTGATGGTAAAGTTTTTTTAAAATTGTGGGTGAAAGTGAAAAAAGGTTGGGTCGATGATTCTCAATCCGTTAAATATTTTGGTTATGAATGAAGCCTGATGTCGGATCAATCTCGAAAGACTGAGGAGGAAGCATTTGTTCTGCACTCGTATTCATATCGAGAGACCAGTCTCATTGTCGAATTGTTTTCAAAACAGTTCGGTCGAATCGGTGTCGTGGCCAAGGGCGCTAGACGACCTAATTCTCTATTACGTAGTGCGCTTCAATCGTTCCAACCGTTGTATGTCTCATGGGGCGGCCGAGCGGAATTAAAGACTCTATATGGCGCTGAACTGCGCTTTGGCTTGGCTCGTTTAAAAGGTACAGCCTTGATGAGTGGTTTTTATATCAACGAGTTGATCTTAAAACTGCTCATAAGAGATGATCCTCACGAACGTTTATTCGAAGTCTATGAAGGCGCGATTCAAGCACTGAGTGAAAAAAAACCAGAGGTTGAGAAAATTCTACGTCGGTTTGAGCGTGTGTTGCTTACTGAACTCGGTTATGGAATAACGCTTACTCACGATGTTAAAACGCAAAGAGAGATCCAGGAAAATGAGGTTTATACTTATATAATGGGACGTGGGCCTGCTCGTATTAATCCTGATGAAAAAATTGATCTGAAGTTATCGGGTAGAGCGTTGATGGATATTTCTAACGATAATTTAGATGACCCAACAACGTTGTCACAGTGTAAATTACTGATGCGTTCCTTGATGAATCATCATTTGGGTAATAAGTCTTTACATACCAGACGATTACTCATCGATCTACAATCAAATTAACTGTTTTGGTTATGACCAAGTTAAGTGTAAACGTCAATAAAATCGCCTTATTGCGAAATGCCCGGATGCTTGAGCGTCCAGATGTCATACGTCTTGCTTATTTGGCTCTTAAGTCTGGAGCCTCTGGAATTACTATTCACCCTAGACCTGATGAGCGGCACATTCGTGGACGCGATGTAGAACCGCTCTCACGAGTGGTGGGGCAGTTCCAAGGTGCTGAATTTAATATTGAGGGAAATCCGTTTCATCAACTCATGGACGTCGTGCGAGCGGTCTCACCCCATCAAGCTACTTTGGTTCCAGATGATGTGTCCGCGGCAACATCTGACCATGGTTGGGATCTCAGCGTGGATGGGAGGCGTCTAGAGCCGATCATTAAAGAGTTGAAGAGCCTGGGTATAAGGGTGAGTTTGTTTATGGATCCATCGCCTGAGCAGATGGTGTTGGCTAAAGAGCTTGGCGCTGATCGAGTGGAGCTTTATACCGAAAGTTATGCCGATGCTTACGACTCTGAAGATCAGATTAGGGTCACAAGTATGTATAGAGAATCGGCTTTTCGGGCGACTGAGCTTGGTCTTGAAGTTAACGCAGGGCATGACCTAAATCTTGATAACTTATCGTATTTCTTGACTGAGGTTAATCCCGTACAAGAAGTGTCCATTGGCCATGCTTTAACAGCTGATGCGTTGGAATATGGCATGGAAAATGCCGTGCGGCGCTATTTGATCGAAATTGAAAAGTCTTACTCCTAAATGATTTTTGGAATCGGGTTAGATCTTTTAAATATGACTCGGGTCGAGCGACTCTTTGATAGGTACGGTGACCGGTTCGTTGAGCATGTGCTCACAGACTGTCTCTTATACACATCTGACGCTGCCGACGAATAGAGAGG
>CAJXPC010000276.1 GCA_913057845.1 uncultured Pseudomonadota bacterium | reverse complement strand
CCTCTCTATTCGTCGGCAGCGTCAGATGTGTATAAGAGACAGGATTAAAGCCGCGTCCTCTTTAACAACCTCAGGCTCCGACATGGCGTCGACCAACTATGTAAATGGATATCTCTCGTTTTAATTATTTTGGCGCTTTCATTCTAGACAGAGCCGCATTTGAAGACTTTCCAGAATCTGCGGTAGCAATAACTTTATCTTTAATTTTCTTAGGTTTTTTTGCTTCACGATTACTTTGATTTTTATTACCTTTTGACATCTGTTTTCCCTCTCTGCTTCGTTAATCACTACTTTTAATATGAATACCTCTATATCAATCATTCGTTTGTTAACAACGAAAGAGCGATCTAACTACGCCTCAGACGCCCACAGGGCTGCCACATAAAGACCAGACACAAACAGGCTCAGGGTGTTTATTTAGTGTCTGATGCACTCTAGCACCCTTATCTAATGGCGATCCATTTATTTTAAATTCAGAACCCAAGACTCAAAAATAAGAGTTTATTTTTCGTCGGCGGACCTCTCTTCCCGTATGGAAAAGCTCTATTAGACCTGAATGCCCCTTTTTACTAACCAGTCTAAGAACATATTATTCCGCTGTCTCAGCCCGCGCCTGGTATATTTTTTTGTAACTGTCAATTAGCCGGCGGTGCCTATCTAGCCCCTCCAATTTCATGCTCGTTGGAGTTAACCCGAAAAAGCGAACACTCCCGTCAACTGATCCCATGACAGCATGCATACGATCATGACCAAACATACGACGGAAGTTTACGGCGTAGTCATCCAATTCCAATTCGTCATCGAGCAGAACCTCGAGTACCACATTCAAGTTCTGGTAGAACAATCCGCGCTCGGCCGTGTTGTCGTTGTACTGCAGGAACGCTCCAACCAACTCATGGACCGCCTCAAATTGCTTTAAAGCGAGATGAATCAGAAGTTTTAACTCGAGAACAGTCAATTGCCCCCACTCTGTATTGTCATCAAATTCTATCCCGATCAAGGTGGCAATATCAGAGTACTCATCCAACTCGTTGTTATCCAACCGCTCTAGCAGAGCCGCAAGGCTTGCATCGTCCAGGCGATGTAAGTTTAAAATATCAGAGCGAAACAACAGCGCTTTGTTGGTGTTGTCCCAGATTAACTCCTCGACTGGGTAAACCTCCGAATAACCAGGCACCAAAATTCTGCAGGCTATGGCCCCCAACTGGTCATATGTCGCGGTGTAAACCTCTTTGCCCATACTTTTAAGAATGCTGAGCAAGGTCTCAGCTTCGTCGACATTAGAATCCTCGCCACCACTAGAAAAATCCCACTCAACAAATGCGTAATTAGCTTTGTCACTGAAAAAGCGCCATGACACGATTCCACTGGAATCGATGAAGTGCTCAACAAAGTTATTTGGCTCAGTAACTGCGTTGCTTTCAAAGGTGGGGCGAGGCAAATCGCTCAAACCCTCAAAACTGCGACCTTGCAGCAGTTCCGTAAGGCTGCGCTCCAGCGCCACCTCAAAACTGGGATGGGCACCGAACGACGCAAACACACCACCCGTGCGCGGATTCATCAGAGCAACGCACAACACTGGGTAAATCCCACCCATTGAAGCATCTTTTACTAACACCGGAAAGCCCTGCTCCTCTAAACCCTGAATACCTGCCAGGATGCCAGGAAATTTTGACAACACGTCATACGGAACATCAGGCAGAGTGATTTCACCTTCTAAGATTTCCCGCTTTACCGCGCGCTCAAAAATCTCAGACAGACACTGTACCTGTGCTTCAGCCAACGTATTACCCGCACTCATGCCGTTACTGGCAAACAGGTTTTCGATTAGGTTAGTAGGAAAATACACCACTTCACTATCAGATTGACGCACATAAGGCAGCGAACAAATACCTCGCTGCACATTGCCAGAATTAGTATCGATCAGATGTGAGCCTCGCAACTCGCCATCGAAATTGTAGATTGGCAGGCAGTACTCATCTAGAATTCCAATCGGTAGCTCATCCTCTGTCCCTGGCTTGAACCAGCGCTCATTCGGGTAATGAACAAAACTTGAGTTAGCGATGTCCTCACCCCAAAAAGACTCGGCGTAGAAATGATTGTTACTAAGCCTTTCAATATACTCACCCAGAGCTGATGCCAACGCACTTTCTTTGGTCGCTCCCTTACCATTGGTAAAACACATCGGTGACTGCGCATCTCGGATATGCAAGGACCACACATTAGGGATGATATTGCGCCATGATGCAATTTCAATCCTGATGCCCAGGTTTGCCAAAATGCCGGACATATTCGCGATGGTTTGTTCCAGCGGCAGGTCTTTTCCAGTGACGATAGTGCTGACATCAGATGTAGTTTGGAAATTGAGTAACGACTGAGCATCAGTATCGAGATTATCCACCTCTTCGATAACAAACTCGGGCCCAGCTTGCACTACTTTTTTAACGGTACAACGCTCAATAGAACGCAATATACCCCGGCGATCCACCTCTGGAATATCTGAAGGTAGCTCAACCTGAATTTTGAATATTTGTTGGTAACGATTTACTGGATCGACAATATTGTTTTGCGATAGACGAATGTTTTCAGTAGAAATATTGCGTGTTTCGCAGTACAACTTCACAAAGTAAGCCGCACACAAAGCAGAAGAGACTAAGAAATAGTCGAAAGGACCAGGCGCCGAGCCATCACCTTTATAACGAATCGGCTGGTCAGCGACAAC
>CAJXPC010000275.1 GCA_913057845.1 uncultured Pseudomonadota bacterium | reverse complement strand
AACCATTAGTGATAAATGTTTTTGAGCCGTTTAGCGTGAAGTGCTTGCCGTTTGAGGTTGCCTTAGTGCGAATTCCTCTTAGGTCTGACCCCGCATCAGGTTCAGACATCGCGATAGCACCAATAAGTTCGCCTTGAGCTAGCTTGGGAAGATATTGCTGCTTCTGCTCTTCGGTTCCATGATTAAGAAAGTAGTGCGCAACGATGCTGTGAACGGAAGGGCTCATGCCGGTTAGGCCGCGATGTCCCATCGCCTCGTAAAGAATGGCTTCGTGTCTAAAATCGCCACCACCACCACCGTATTCGATTGGTATGTCAGTGCATAAGATGCCAATCTGTCCGGCTCGTCTCCAGATGTCGTGGCCAACGTGACCTCGTTGTCTAGATTCCTCATCATAAGGAACCATTTCGGTGTCTAGGAAACGCTCAACCGTATTTTTGTAAGTGGTTAATTCCTCATTGAGCCAAGATGGTTGAAAGTCGTAAGGCATGTTGATCAGTAGGTCTGGCAGTTTTCGAAAATGGTGACGTTGGCCATGCCGCCACCTTCGCACATGGTTTGAAGACCTAACTTCCCTCTATGGGCTCTGAGGGCATGTATCAGTGTCGTGGCTAATTTTGTTCCCGAGCTCCCTAGAGGGTGTCCAAGAGCAATGGCCCCACCATGCACATTCAGTTTTTTGTGATCCACTTGGGTCGCCCTAAGCCAAGCTAGTGGAACTGAGGCGAAGGCTTCGTTCACTTCATATAAGTCGATATCATCCGCGGAGAGATTTGTCTTTTTGAACGCATGAGCTGTTGCTGGAATCGGGGCTTCAAGCATGATGATGGGGTCATGCCCAATCACCGACATATGACGTATCTGAACCAGTGGCTCGACGCCAAGTAGCTTTAATCCTTTATCGTTACAAACAATAACGCCACTCGCGCCATCACAAATTTGACTGGCTGTGGCGGCAGTGATTTTTCCATTCTCGAGAATAGGGTTCACACCAGCAATGCCCTCAAGCGTTGCGTCAAACCTAATTCCCTGGTCCGTGGCATGAGACTCCCCAGTCAAGTTCCCTTCTGCGTCTTTTACGTTGATGGGTACAATTTCTCGCTTGAAAGCACCACGTGTGACGGCTTCTGTCGCTCGCCTGTGACTTTCTAGAGCATACTCATCCAGTTCCTGTTTTGATATTCCGTACTGCTTGACCAGCATTTCAGCGCCATCAAATTGGCTGAATTCAACGTTGGGATAGCGTTTTTGAAGGTTCGGACTCATGTAGTGACCCATGCCATTTTTCTTAGGCAGAGTGATCGTTGAAAACATGGGAGTCCTAGTCATACTTTCAACCCCGCCTGCGACGACCACGTCCATACTTCCTGACATGACAGCCTGAGCTGCAAAGTGCAATGCTTGTTGTGACGATCCGCATTGTCGATCGACACTCGTGGCAGGAACCGACTCCGGTAATTGTGACGCCAAAACTATATTTCGAGCTACGTTCATGCCTTGTTCTCCGATTTGACTCACGCTGCCCATAATGACGTCTTCAATCACGTCAGGAGGGCAATCAATATCTTTCAACAGAGCATTAATAACATGTGCACCCAGATCGACCGGGTGCCAATTCGATAGGTTGCCACCTCGACGACCGCCTGCCGTTCTAAGGGCTGATACAACGTATGCATTATTCATAAGCAGCTCTTCTTTTTTATGACAACATACTGATTATTATAATAAATAATTTTAACAAGATATTTCAGGTCACTTGGGTACATCTGTCTCGGCGAATCATGCGAATAACTAACGAACCCTTTTAAATCATACCTTTCCGAGAAGAGATTGATTGAGTGACTGCAAGGCTTGTTATAAACAATAATGAAGCAACCGCCTGATGAGCTACGCCTAGAATTATGGGGACACCCATAACCAGCGTTGATATGCCGAGTGTGATTTGCAGAATGAGCAGTACTAACATTAAGTTTGAAAAGTTTTTGGCGCGAATCGATACCTCTCTTCGTCGTAACTTAAACCAAAAGACAGGAATCAATCCGGCAAGAATGTAGGCAATGATTCGATGGTCAAATTGTACCGTGGTCATATTCTCAAAGAAGTTAGTCATAAATGGTGAGAGCATGAAAAGGCCTGACGGAATAAAACTATCTCCCATTAACGGAAAGGTGTTGTAAATAAGTCCCGCTCTCAGTCCAGCCACGAATCCGCCGGACAAAACCATAATGAATAACACGAGGTTAATAAGGATTGATGCTTTGTACATGCTCCTCGCTGGAGTGTATAAATTAATCTTCGAAGGGTAGAGCACCGATAGCGCCGTCCAAGTAATTGCCCCAAAAATTAGAAATGCTATTCCGAGGTGGGCTGTTAAGCGATATTGGCTGACATTAGGGTCATCGACGAGCCCGCTTGCGACCATGTACCAACCCATTCCTCCCTGGAGTCCGCCCAGCGCGAATATGCCCAGCAAGCGAGCGACTAAATTGCTATTGAGGCGTCTCGTAAATAAGAAGTAAGCAAAAGGTATAAAAAAGACTAAGCCAATGAGGCGTCCCAGCAATCTATGGAAATATTCCCACCAAAAGATCACTTTGAATTCACCCAATGACATGCCGTAGTTGATTAGCTGGTACTCAGGGCTGCTTTTGTACGCATCAAAAACTTGGATCCAGTTTGCATAATTCAGGGGTGGGATTGTACCTACAAGTGGCGCCCATTCGACGATCGATAAGCCTGAGTGA
>CAJXPC010000274.1 GCA_913057845.1 uncultured Pseudomonadota bacterium | reverse complement strand
CGTCAGATGTGTATAAGAGACAGGTTTATCAAAACGAAATCAAGAAACCGCTGGCAAAACAATCCGAAACGACCCTTTTGGAAGAGAGTCCATGGTCATCTGTGATTACTTATTTCTCTGCGGTTGGCCTGGATCAAGAGGTTCAGGCCATTAAGATTAAAATCCAACAATGGCTAGCCGCGGGCAAAAAGAACATTGCAATTATCCCTTTTGATCGAAAAGTTGCCCGTCGTCTTAGGGCGCTTTTGCAGCAGTCTGAAATTCTAGTGCGAGACGAATTTGGATGGAAAATGTCGACTACCTCTGTTGCCACCACACTAGTTGATTGGTTGGAGTTGCTTGCCTGTAACTTAGAAGTCACAAAGTTAATTCGTTTCTTAAAGCGGCCCACCATCGGTCAGAGGTTTGGAGTAGATCAACTTCGCGCAGCGTTAGAAAAGGCTTTAAAGAAAAACAAAAAAATGACTGCTGCGATTGGCTTTCACAAGATAGCAGAAGAAACTGGTACTGACCTGGCGAAAGAGGTTGCTGATAAGCTAGGCGAAGTGAAGCGTCAATTCGATAGTCTAAGATCTAGAAATCATCGGGATTGGATAGAATCTGTTTTGTTGAGTCTGTATTTTGCGGATATTAAACATATTCTCGAACAGGACGCTGCAGGGATTCAGTTATTACAATTACTAGATACGTTAGATGCTGAGCTTTATCACCTCGATAGAAAAGTTAGTTTCATCACCTGGTTGGATTGGTTCAAAACGCAACTTGAAGCCAGCACATTTAAAGATGCACAGATAGACAGCCCGATTAGCTTTACCCACCTCAGCGCAGCACGACTTAGAAGTTTTGATGGAGTAATCTTTGCTGGAGCGGATGACAGTAATTTTCCATTAGCTCAGTTTAAAAGTCTTCACTTTGGCGATGGAGTCCGAGCCCAATTAGATTTGAGGACGACCGAGGACTTTATACATGCGGATAAGGTCGACTTGCTTGGATTTTTACTCTCGAGCCAAGCAGCCTTCGTTACTTGGCAGGGGCAAAAAGATAATGAAGATAATCTCTTAAGCTCTTGGTTTGAAAATTTTCGGTTGTGCCACATTGTGCTTTGGGGGGATGACCTAAGAGACGCAGAGCTAGAGTCTCGGCTTCACTCGTTTGAAGAGCGGCAAAGGGAATTACAAGGCAAGTATGAGCCTTTGCCGGAGCCGCATATTAGTATCGACCCATCGGAAATTCCGACGCAAATATCGGTTAGCGGTTATCAAAGTTTGCTCGATTGCCCCTACCAGTTTTTTGTGCGTTATGTGTTACGGACTCGAGAGCCTGATGCGCTTGATGCGGATCCAAGCAAGCGCGAGTTGGGCAATGTCATTCATAAAGTGCTTGAGAAGTTTCATATCCGATATCCGAGATGCACGAATGTTGATTTAGAAGTTCTGCAACAGGAGATGATTATTATTGCCCGAGACACGTTGGCAACGCTTGTAGGGCCAAGAGGCGTCGTTTATGGTTGGATGAATCGGCTTGGGGGTTTGTTTAAACAGTACATTGAGTGGCAGGTGCAGAGGGAAAAATCCGGCTGGACTATTGTTGAAATGGAAGCAGATTTTGAGCGAAATTTCATGACTACAGGTGGTTTATCTGGAAAATTATACGGGAGGGTGGATCGAATTGATGAGCATGTTGTCAATGGAGAGCGAAAGAGGGTAGTCATTGATTACAAAGTTCAGAATAAGAGCATTTTAAAAAAAATCATTTCTTCTTACGATGAGCATGCCCAATTAGTATCGTATGTGTCCCTTCAACCCGACAAGAAAACTGAGGCAATGTACTTGTCTTTAGATAAAAGCACTGTAGCTGTAGTGGATTTAGAAACGGACGATATTGGATCTACAATTGAACAAAATTTAAATCGCTTGGAGAGCCTTTTTGGTCAGTTAGAGAAAGGGGAGGCGTTACCCGCTAATGGTGCGCCGTCTATTTGTCGCTACTGTGATGTGCAGGGTGTATGTCGAAAGGATTTTTCGTGGCGACCAAAGTGATTTCCAGACACAACTACAAAGAGTTTGCACTTGATCCGCGTAACGATGTGATTATCGAAGCGTGCGCAGGATCTGGTAAGACGTGGTTACTCACTTCTAGGATTATCAGATTGCTATTGTCGGGAACCAAGCCTTCGGAAATATTAGCGATCACTTTTACTCGTAAAGCGGCTCGAGAGATGAGGTCGCGTTTAACTGATTGGTTGAGAGCGCTGACTATCTCTGATGATGCACAAGTTAGAGAATTCTTAATAGGGCGAGGCGTTAGCCTTAGTGACGTAGATGCATGCATTCCACGCGCCAGAGAGCTGTATCGAGAGTATTTATCTACCCCTTCCGGCGTGAATGTGAACACATTTCATGGGTGGTTTTTGCAAATTATACAGTTGGCTCCTTGGTCAGCTCAATCGGGTCGCGGTGGGGAATTATCGAATAGCGACGGTTCGATTATCCGAGATGCCTGGGAATTATTTTTTAAAAATATTTCCTCTAGCCGAGATGTCAGTGATGCTCTTGATTATCTTTACGGGACATATGAAATTCAGAATACACACGAGATACTTGAACGATTCGTGTCGAGTCGGTTGGATTGGTGGGCTAGTATAGAAAGTCGTGAAATCCAAGAATCCGTCCTAGCTTGGCGTCGTAATCAAGACCAAGATCCTTTAGATGACTTTCTGTGCGATCAAGCATTACTCACTAATTTCTGTCTCTTATACACATCTCCGA
>CAJXPC010000273.1 GCA_913057845.1 uncultured Pseudomonadota bacterium | reverse complement strand
ATCTACACCTCTCTATTCGTCGGCAGCGTCAGATGTGTATAAGAGACAGAGTATGGACAGCGCAAATCCGCCAGGGAACACAAAAGGCAGGAGCACAAATAAGAGAGCAACCGAACTCCAAAGGATTAGCCGTGATTTGTTGAAAGCTCGCTCCATACTATGTTTCTCTCGTCCCCATGAGGCCACGCGGCCGAACAATGAGCATCAAAACCATCAACAGATAAGGCAATACTGGGGCTGTTTGGGAAATCGTAATGGACAAACCAGCGTACCAACTCGAATTCGAATCAATAATCACACCTAATGCAGCCATGAGGTCGATAAATGAATAATCAAACCCCACTGAAAAAGTCTGAATAGAGCCAATTAATAGTGATGCAATAAATGCGCCCACAAGGGAGCCCATACCACCGACTACCACTACGACAAACACAATTGACCCAACGGAAAAAGCCATACCCGGCTCAGTAATAAAGAGGTTGCCGCCCAATACACCAGCCAAACCAGCTAGAGCACACCCACCCGCAAATACGAGCATGAATACACGTGGCACGTTATGCCCAAGCGCTTGAACCATTTCAGGGTGCGTGAGAGACGCTTGGACAATAAGGCCAATCCGTGTTTTTGTAAGCACGAGATAGAGCGAGACCAGCATCCCGACGGAAACAAGCATCATGAATGCGCGATAGGCCGGATATTGCGTATTGAATAGCGTAAACAACGTGAAATTCAAGGATTCCGGTATTCGGTAATCAACTGGCGCCCTTCCCCAAATCAAATGCACCACCTCTTCGATCACATAGGCTAAACCAAATGTAAACAGAAGCTCCGCAACGTGTCCAAATTTATGAACTTTTCTCAGCCCATAACGTTCAGTGATTGCGCCCACGACCCCGACCAGAATCGGCGCTAGAAACAACGCAGGCCAAAACCCGAAAACAAGACCTGTTTGATACGCAAAGTAAGCACCCAACATATAGAAGCTTGCATGTGCGAAGTTCAGGACGCCCATCATACTGAAAATCAGCGTCAGTCCAGACGACAGCATAAACAGCAACAATCCGTAGGAAAGGCTATTCAATAACGTAATGAGAAAAAATTCCAAATCCAACTTCCTTAAGCTAAATCACTCAAATTGACAGGTGGTTGTCATGCGGGTTTTCTCAGCAGGAATCTCTGCAAGAGTTTCAAAGCCCAATCCAGTGTGTTCTATATCAACCAAGTCATTCTTCCCCGCAATTTTAACAAGCTTAGACACAAAAAGAGGGAGCAGCAATTGATGATTGTCCGCTCGCATCGAAACCAGTCCTGCATCATCTGCAAATTCCATATCCCTTAACGCCCTACCAACCACCTCAGGATTATGGGTTCCCGATTCTATCATTGCTTTTTCTAACATTCTGACGGCACGTCGAATCGAGCCGTAATACGCATCCTCAAAGACATCCGGGTATTTCACCCTGTATAGCTTAGCATTCTCTTGCGTCGCCTCATTAATATTGGCATGCCAATTTGTAACTTGATGCACACGTTCAACGCCAGACTCTCCAATAGTCGTCACACCACCCGTCATGCCTACATTAAAAGTAAAGAAATCAACATCAACACCCATCTGCCTGGCTGACTTAATCAATAAGGTCAAATCACTACCCCAATTACCAGTCACTATCGCCTGCGCACCAGAGGCTTTGATTTTTGCAATGTACGGAGAAAAATCCTTAACTCTCCCGATGGGGTGCAAATCATCCCCGACGATACGTAGATTTGGTCGTTTCACCTCAAGCATAGAGCGCGCAGCTGCCGAAACCGCGTGACCATAAGAATAGTCTTGGTTGATCAGATACACCGAATCAATATCCTTACGAACAGCAATATATTCCGTGAGGGCAGCCATCTTCATATTGACATCGGCATCGAATCTAAAGTGACTCTTTTCACAATGTTCATTCGTCAATGCCGGATCAAGTGCTGCATAGTTCATAAAAAGCACAGGATGTTCTGGGTTGCGGCGGTTATGCTTCGCAATCGCACCCGATAGAGCGATCGCCACGCTGGAGCTATTGCCCTGAAAAACGTAATCCACTCCTGCATCTAGTGCGGAACGAAATACCAGCAAAGCCTCCTGCGGATTCGTTTTGTTATCAAAAGGAATGACCTTCATCCGAATCCCATCCGGCAAATTCCCACGGCGATTCACCGCATCCACCTCCAAGTGCAGATGCCGCAGCGCCACCTCTCCAATGTTGGCAAAAGGGCCGCTCAGCCCTTCAACGAAACCAATCACGACTTCCTTATTGGTTTGGCCGCACGATACTTGCAGACTTAACAACCCAACACAAAGTAAAGATACCAATCGCATACGCCCCCCCGAATATCTGTAATGAAATTTATTCTATGCCCATCTCTCGTATGTGGTCACCCCATTACTTTAAATTAACCGAACCATCTCCCGAAGACTTTTTCGATATGATGTCGTGTCTTAAATAAATTGTCTCATTAAGGAAAAATAATGTTCGGTCAGATGATGGATGTGCCACTTTTAATATCACACATGCTAAGACATGCGGACCGCTACCATGGCGACTCCGAAATTGTCAGCAGGATGGTCGATGGTGACATACACCGATACACTTATCGAGAGGCACACCAAAGGACGCGCAAACTCGCCAACGCATTACTGACGCTCGGCGTCAGACCTGGCGACCGATTGGGCACTTTAGCTTGGAACACACACCGGCACTATGAAGCCTGTCTCTTATACACATCTGACGCTGCCGACGAA
>CAJXPC010000272.1 GCA_913057845.1 uncultured Pseudomonadota bacterium | reverse complement strand
GAGATGTAGAGAGGTCTCGTGGGCTCGGAGATGTGTATAAGAGACAGCTCTAAGTGATGACGGTTACAAGGAGACAAATCTGATCCAGATTGAGCAATACCAATAATGGGCTTTCCAGACTGCAACTCTTGACGGCTGATACCCCAATTCATATAACGCTCGATGTAGAGCGCCGTCATATCAGGGTTGTCTGGATTATTAAACCATTGCCTAGAACGCAATCGAGTTGGATCCATACCCTCACCACTAGCCTTACTGGCAATCTTTTTCTTTTTAGATGTCTTATTTGAATCTCGCACTTAATCCCCCCTATAATTATCAATGTCGACTGACTCATTATGCTCAGTTTTTAAGTGTCGATCTATAAATTAGCTTTGGAGGCTGAGGAGGACTAGCTATCAATCGAGAGATGAACTGCTTTGGCACAAAAAAAAGCCGCTTTAACCATAAAGCGGCCTTATCTATAGGAGATGTCTTGTTACATGACCAGATTGAAGATACACGAGTCGGTTTGTTATGGTCTGAGCAAATTAACGGCTATACGGTTAGGAATTCTTCCCGAAATGATATCTCATCAACCTAGACCTTATCCGCTGACCAGATAATTCCATGATCGAGAGCAATACGCACGACTTGCGCTGCAGTCGTAGCGCCCAACTTTTGTCTGATATTAGATTGGTAATTCGCTACCGTTTTATAAGAGATATGAAGCGCCTCCGATATCTCATGTAACGATTGCCCTTGCACCAATAAA
Organism: uncultured Pseudomonadota bacterium; assembly: GCA_913057845.1. GTDB lineage: Bacteria > Pseudomonadota > Gammaproteobacteria > Burkholderiales > Eutrophovitaceae > Eutrophovita. The sequence continues at coordinate 2,050 of CAJXPC010000272.1, read as the reverse complement.
CGAAAAATTTCAAATTCACGACCTGAAAGTAAGTCAATACTTTGCTCACCACCGGGTATTGTCTGCGCGGCAATCAACTGAGCCATTTCACTACTTAAATACAATTTACCCATCGCGACCTGACGTACAGCATCAATCAAGACTTCAGGGGCCGCTGACTTGGTAACGTACCCTTTAGCTCCCGCTTGAAAGGCACGATTTACGAATACCATGTCTTCATGCATGCTGAAAATCAGAATTTTTTGTTCCGGAACCCGAGCTAGCACTCTTCGCGTCACTTCGATGCCACTCATCCCGGGTAGCGTGATATCCATTACCACGACGTCAGGCAGATGATCACAAATAAGACGATACCCCTCGTCTCCAGTCTCTCCTTCAGCTACAACTTTGATGTACAAGTCTCTCTCAAGCAATCTACGATAGCCTTCTCGAACAACAGCATGATCATCAACCAGGATTACATTAATTTCTTGCATTACGCGATCAATCTAATTCCAAAGTTCGCCAATCGATAGGGAAATGTGCTGTCACAAAAAAACCGCTCGGCATATTAACCCCGCTCTCGAATACACCACCTAAACTTTCAACTCTTTCTCTCAAACCAACCAGTCCTACACCATCGGCACTTTCGGCACTTTCCTTATTCGATCCGTTATCGCGAACCTCAATGGTTATGTTTTCATCAGTTTTAGAACCGATCACAATGACTTCGACCTCGGTTGCATCGCTGTGCCTGACAATATTAGTTAACGCCTCCTGAACAAAGCGATAAATAGTTATGTTGACCGTCTCATCAAGACTCATACCCTCGATATCAATTGTTGAGGCCCAAGAAACATTCTCAAAACGACGCCGCCACTCATCAATCATATATTCTAAAGCGGCAGCCACCCCTAACTCATCCAACGCAACGGGTCTCAATTGCTTCAGTAAATCTCTAACGCCAGAGAACAACTTCCCAGAGACGTCCACGATCGATTTTGCTTGCTCATAAAGATCACTACCGTTTGGAACAGAATTCCTGATTGCGACCCCATCGATCATAATCGCGTTCATACTTTGTCCGAACTCATCGTGCAGCTCACGAGCAATCGTGCGCCGTTCTGCCTCCTGAATTTCAATATTTTTTCTAGTGAGTCGACGATTTTGGTCCAATGCAGTAGCCAACTTATTTTGGATTTCAATTTGAAGATCCGTTTTTTTCCGCAATTGCCTAGTACGGCGACTCAGCACACTAACCATCAGAATGAAAATAACTAAAAGCACTAATGGTAGCTCATCCAACTGCCAAGCCTCCATCGACTCAGTCAAATGAGCTACCTTTTCACTCAGTTCAAGATAGGATGCACAAAAGAAAAACAACACGGTCACACCAAAAATCACCAGCATGTCTCTCCACACCCTAGGTGAGCGCACACGTGGCACTGCCATATTCGTTTCCTGATTTAAGCGCATGATTTTTGACGCCCTACCCTGTCTTCAAAAAGATTAGTGTACCTACAAAAAAGCCCCGATTGTTAGAACAATCGAGGCTTAATCAAACCCATCACAGAGCCACGAGCTTTTCAGTAATCACCCGCCAAAACTATATTTGACCCCTAAAAAGGCTCCTAACGGCGCTCCTAGCCCCCTAAACTGTTCCGCGCGGTTCGTGTCGCTATTGAACGATCCACCAACAAAGAAGTTTCGGCCAAGAATGCCCATATTTTCGTATGACTCATCAAACAAGTTTGTAACTTTAAAGAAAATTTGTAGAGACTTTGATGCTTGATAAGTCGAATCAAGATTAACAACTGCGTACCCCGGGAGAGTCCCATTCACATCTTGATTGTTCTCATCACCACGTGCGTAGATCTCGCTGAAATAATTAGCCGTTATTCCAGTTACCCAAGCACCCAGCGCCGTATATTCTGCTCGAAGCTTAAACGTATGCTCTGGAATATTTGGCATTTTATTCCCTGGGTTGACCGTAATGATCTGATTCCCATCTACAGTTCTATTACTGTCTCTTATACACATCTCCGAGCCCACGAGACCTCTCTACATCTCG
>CAJXPC010000271.1 GCA_913057845.1 uncultured Pseudomonadota bacterium | reverse complement strand
CTCGTGGGCTCGGAGATGTGTATAAGAGACAGGCCTACTTCGGCATTTCAGGCCTTGGCGCCATCAGTCACACCATAAATCCTCGTCTATTTCCAGAGCAAGTCGCCTACATCATTAATCATGCGGAAGATAAATTATTGTTTATCGATGAGACTTTTATCCCTCTTGTCGAAAAACTAGCGTCACAACTATCGACAGTTAAAAAAATTATTATCCTGACCGATAAAACCGACATTGATACATCATTAACTAATTGGGTCGCCTATGAACCACTCATCGCGGCCCAATCTGACGAATTCGATTGGCCCACCTTTGATGAACGCAGTGCTTCTTCACTTTGTTACACATCAGGCACAACGGGTAACCCCAAAGGGGTCCTCTACTCACATCGCTCTACAGTCATTCACACCTACACCGCCGCCATGCCAGACGCGCTTAATGTATCAGCCCGAGATGTCGTCATGCCGGTCGTGCCTATGTTCCATGTCAACGCCTGGGGATTACCCTACATATGTACGATATCGGGCGCAAAACTGGTATTCCCAGGCCCAGCCATGGATGGACAAAGTTTGTGCGAACTGATCCAAGCTGAAGGCGTTACTTTATCGGCGGGCGTCCCAACGATTTGGGCAGGGGTGGATACGCACCTTAAGGACAACCATCTAGAATTACCCAGCCTCAAACGTATTGTGATTGGGGGCTCGGCGTGCCCAAGCTCCATGATTCGCTCTTTCGAGGTTGATCATAAAATCGAAGTAGCGCATGCCTGGGGCATGACCGAGATGAGCCCGTTGGGCACCTTCAATACGTTTAAAACCAAACACCTCAAACTCGACCAAGAGACTCAATTGGCGTTTAAATCACGTCAAGGACGCGTCTTATTCGGCGTTGATATGAAAATTGTTGACGGAGACGGTAACGAACTACCCTGGGATGGCACAACATTTGGTGATCTACTGGTTAGAGGTCCGAATGTATTGAGCAACTACTTTAAACACCCTGATGATCTGTTAATCACAGACTCCGAACAAAATGGTTGGTTTATGACTGGAGACGTTGCAACCATTGATCCTGATGGATACATGCAAATTACCGATAGATCGAAAGATGTTATTAAATCTGGCGGGGAGTGGATCAGCTCCATTGAAATTGAAAATACCGCAGTCGCGCACAACGACATCATCGAAGCCGCTGTAATCGCTATTCCACACCCAAAATGGGATGAGCGTCCATTACTGGTGGTTGTAAAGAAACCTGGCTCTTCCGTAACGAAAGAGGAACTTCTCAAGTTTTTTGTCGACAAGATCGCCAAATGGTGCATTCCGGACGATGTTGTCTTTGTGGAAGAAATACCTCATACCGCCACAGGGAAAATTCTAAAAACCAAGCTGAGAGAGGACTTCACGAACCATAAGGTTAACGAAGCGTGACCGACACAGGAAACTAATAGCCTTTAATTCGATCCACTACTGAATCGAGCGCATGACCGTTTTCGATGCGTTTGATGTTTCCGATTATCTGATCAAGAGCGGCCTGCGGGACTGTGAGTCCTGACACATGGGGTGTAATTATCACCTTCGGATGATTCCATAAGGGACTTTTCGATGGCAAGGGTTCCGCCTCAAAAACGTCGAGCATGGCGCCCGCGATCAGCCCCTCCTCCAAAGCTTCTAGCACATCGTCTTCACAGATATGCTGGCCGCGTCCTATGTTGATCAAGAATGATTCGGCCGACATGCGACTGAAGAATTTTTTATTAATTAACCCCTCTGTCTTGTCTGTAAGTGGTAGTAGATTAACGACAACGCGAGACTCGCTGAGAAAGGCCGATAAACCAGTCTCGCCATCAAAGGTGCGTATATTATCGATGACCTTATGGCCAGCACTCCAGCCTAAAACAGGAAATCCAATTACGGCAAGTTGCCGGGCAACAATTGAACCAATGGCTCCTAGGCCCATCACCCCGACCGGGAACTGTTCTATTGGCTCAATATCCTCAATGGGCGCCCACCGCCGTGCATCCTGTAGCTGCTGATATGCCTCGAATCGCCTCTGAAAACGAAGAACTCCATAAATCACGTAATGCGCCATTTGTTGGGCCATACCCGCATCCGACAATCGTACAATTGGGACCTGCGGCAAATCCGGATCTTTAAGTAACGAATCGACTCCTGCACCCAACACGAAGATTGCCTCTAAATTTACAAAACCTTCAAGAAAACCTGCCGGAGGATTCCAAACCAACGCATACCTAACAGTACGCTTGTCCTCAACATCCTTGAGCAACTCAAATTGAAACTGAGGCAAATCTTGCTCTATCCGCGACTTCCAAACTGTTCCCGCGTCCCCTTCGCTATAAAAACCGATAACTGGCCGAGCTTTTAACATCCCGTTCGTTGATTTACTCGACGTTAATTTCAAGGTTATCAATGAGTCTCGTAGAGCCTAGTGTTGCAGCACCGAGTACAACCAACCTGGTCTCATCTTCAGCTGGTCTGCGCAAACCTTTCTGGGCCCGAATAACGACGTAGTCGACATTCCAGCCATAACGCGCCAAACGCGCGCCAGCAGCGTACTCCATTGCAACGTATTTTCGATCACCAGCCAAAATTGCATCTCTAATCTGAATCATCGTATCTCTTAACCTTGGGGCTTCGCTTCGTTCTGACTCATTTAAAAAACGGTTTCTCGAAGACAAAGCCAAGCCATCATCTGAAAGTACTGTTTCAGCTGGCACAATTTCAATAGGCAAGCACAGCTGTTCGGTTAACTCCCGAATGATGGCTAGCTGCTGATAATCCTGTCTCTTATACACATCTGACG
>CAJXPC010000270.1 GCA_913057845.1 uncultured Pseudomonadota bacterium | reverse complement strand
GTTCACCACAAGCCTCCGCCAAACGAAGTCGATCCGCATGAACTGCCGGTATGGCTGCACTTCCAGGCAAACTCATTCCAAGAACCTCGGTGATGCAGGCCATAGTGCTCGCTGTACCCATGACAGCACAACTGCCGGCTGTCGTTGCCAACTTACCTTCTATTTCATTAATCTTGGCATCAGAAACCTCACCAGCACGGTATTTACCCCAAAATCGGCGGCAATCAGTACACGCGCCTAACTGCTCACCCTCAAAGGGCATGGCTAACATAGGCCCGGTCACCAGTTGTATGGAAGGAATGTTTGCTGAAGCAATGCCCATGAGCTGAGCAGGAACTGTTTTGTCGCAACCACCGATCACAACGCATGCATCAATAGGTTGAGCCTTCAACATCTCCTCAACATCCATCGACATCAAATTGCGAAACATCATACTGGTCGGCGACAGGAATACTTCACCCAGCGAGATTGTTGGAAATTCAATCGGTAAGCCACCACGCTTCAAAACACCTCTTTTAACAGCCTCAACCAGATCTGGCATTGTCCGATGACAATTATTAAAACCACTTGGCGATGTGGCTATTCCGATAATAGGTCGGCTTAAACTATCCAGGGAGTACCCCATAGATCTAGCAAATGAACGACGCAGATACGCGGCAAATCCTGGATCACCATAATTCGTTAAGTTCCTTGTGATCCCTTGACTCATATTTTTTGAATCTGCCATGAATTCCGCACCATTAGTAAATATCGATTGCTACTTCTTACGAGATTTGAGACCTCTTTGAAGGTGAACAACAGCCATAATTGGCAGCGCCAAACCGATCACCCAGTGAACGATCGCTGTCACTGATCGAATACTTTCATTGCCCAAATAATACAGAAAATACCCCGATGCACTGAGGATGACCATCGTGGCAAACATAAAAAATCCTGTCCACAAATTTCGACGCATAGACCACGCTCGTGAGACGTGACCAGGAAGTACGCTACCAAATCCAATCATCATGAACGCAGCGCATATCCCGTGAATTGACAGCAAGTCGCGCTCCAAAGGATGATGTATGGGACCAAACTCACCTTCAACACGGATGAAGTAGTGCAAATAAAGCCACAATCCACCCGACAACGTCAGGATGCCACCAACGACATAAAGAAACCGTGCGTGGTTACGACCTAACTTAATTGGCATCATTTGGCATCACGTCCATCGTTTTTGGAAAGCTTGTTAAGTGCTCGCCTCGCACTAAAAAACCACAGGCATTAAATTGATTGAGCAACAATTCAACCTCCTCTTCCATCATCAACATACATTTTGTAAGCGCATCCGCCACGACACAAGTCGATGCCATCACTGATGCCGAAGCACCTGATGGAATAGACTTGTTACTTCTAGGGTCAACTATTATGCCCGACTGGTTATATTCAGCATGCTGATGGTACGCTGCACTGGTTGCAAACGCGGCATTAAACAAATCCAACGAGGCCACCGACTCATGGGGTCTCAACGGATTTCGAACTAGAATTGGGTATGGCGCACCAAATGCCCTAACATCACCTCCTGCATTCACATAAGCCGATTCAGTACCCCGTCCCTTTATGAATTCAATCGCCTGATCTACCGCATAACCTTTAGCAATCCCACCCAAATCAATCAATCCAGTCTTCAATCGAAGTACTCGACCATCATCCAAAAGACGCAACAAATCCCCATTGGGATCAGCCTCTGTGCAGATGCTGAATACACCTTCACTGCGTCTCGAAATATCTTGGGCCAATTCAAGCACGGTCCACAGATCTGAAGAAACAACCAATTCCACATTAACCCCGAGGCGATTAACTTGAGTCACCTCACTGGAATCGTCAAACCGACTCATCAAACGCTGAATCCGTTCAATCTGAGCAAATGCATCTGAAATGATTTGTTGCGCTATTTCTTCATGTGTATCTTGAACTCCAATCTCAACGATTGTGCCAAGCAGAGGTCGTGCCCGTTTACTGACTTTTGAGGTAGAGATCATAAGTGGCCAACACCCGATTTACCCCTTCAGTAATATGCCGGCAAGACATGGTTGCTCCAGAAATGTTTTTGATTTCCTCTCCAAGATCAAGATGAGATCCAGGTTTATGCCCCACAAACTGTGCTCGCCAGCGAGGATTCCTCACCTCATAACCGTAACTCTCTCGGTATACCAAAATCTCGATTTGCTTCACTTCACCTGTAGCACTGAGGGCTACCGCATACGTTATATATTCATGCTTCCCAATGACTTCATCCACAATAAAGTAGCCCGATAATTTGCCACCATCGAACACCTTCCAAGCCGGAAGAGAATCTCGGTCAACGATTACACCAGAGGCATTTTTAATTGCTTTTTTTGCGGTGCTGTCGAGCTTAACATCTGACTTTTCAAACGCAGCCGAATTACCAAACATCAACTTTTGTGCCTGTTCCACACTTAAATATTCCGCCGCGTAAACGTGTCCAGACACAGCTACAGTAGCAATGGGAATACCAATAAGCTTGAACCAGTCGTTGTTCATGATTATAAAAACTAACGACTGGTTGAGAGCACCACTTTACCAATAACGCGCTTTTGCAGAAGCTCATTGAGTGCCTCACCCGCTCTCTCCAGGGGGTAAACTTTGTGGATGTGCGGAGATATTTTTCCTTGGTCGAACAAATCCATTAATTCCTGATTGTTCTTTCTGTTTAACTCTGGCTCACGCTTAGTGAACTCTCCCCAAAAAACCCCAACAACAGAACACCCTTTGAGCAATGGTAGATCTGTCTCTTATACACATCTGACGCTGCCGACGAATAGAG
>CAJXPC010000269.1 GCA_913057845.1 uncultured Pseudomonadota bacterium | reverse complement strand
TCAGAAGGTAATCTCACTATTTTTGCTGAGTTGAATCTCCCAGATGGAATCGAGAGGAGCGTACCTAGAACGATTAACGTATCGACGGATACCACAGTTCAGCTAACGGTCGCCCCATTGCGGAGCGTTACCATTAACTCTGAACTACCTGCCGGTACATACGGACCCTGGCTAAGGATCTACCAAGCCGTAACCCCATCAGAGCAATTAACAGCAACCGATCTGCAGGTCTTACCACAGACAGCTTTACCCACTGGTGGCTATTCACACAAAAAAAAATATGATCTTCCCGAAGGCGTGTATCGCGTAAGTCTAAGCGCTCAAACCGGTAAAAATGGTGAGCAATTTATAGCTTGGTCTGGTTTTGAAGTAACGAGCGAAACAACATCTGTAACTGTGAATGCCGAGGATGAGTATTTCTCATACCCCTCTGACCTACAGATCATTGACCCTGCAAAAATAAATTTCGGCCCAGATGACCTGGCCGGTTATCTGGTTATTAGCGGCAGTCAAGGTGCCGCGTCTCCGGCCATGGCGCTAAGTATTCTAAATCTCCAGACTGGACACTATACATGGGGTTCATCTCTTGCCGACGGATCGTTTGAATTGCTCCTAAATGGGCAGCAGGGGAGTGAGTACGCGATCTATCAGCGGAGTGCGGTTGATGGCTGGAAAAACTATCAACTTGGAGTAGGCACTACGGTTAAGGCGCCATTTAACTCAACAAAAAGGGAAAGCTTTTCGACTGAGCATTCTATTTCCGATTCCAGTTCCTCACCCAATAATTTCGCTGATGCGAAATTGTTCGGGGGAAAAGTGGGTGGTATCGCACAGTATCACGGGGAGTTTGATTTTTCTAAAATTTCGGCCGGAAGCGCTGGAGAATTCACCGGTATCGTCAATATTGTGGGTCCATCGCTCGATGATGTGACTATTTTTTGGGGTACCTCGAGTTTGTATCTTGAAAAAATAGTGTCAGCAGAAGGTTGGGTTGTCGCCGCAAATCCAGAAAATAGCTCTAACTTTATGACCGTAAGTGGGCTACCAATAAATGGAGAGCCCGAGGTCAATCGCACCCGCATTGGTAACGTAACCTATTCAGAAATAGAGCAAGTTTCTCCAACTTTATGGAGAGCAAAATTCAATGCTACCTATGATATCCCAGCACAGCTATCGAAAGGCCGATATCAGATACATCTAAAATCGGCGATCAGTTCTAATGTGTCTTCAAAAACAGTTTTCTCACATCATTTTGCAGCAGACCCAAGCACGTCTGTCTTAGACGGGCGTATAGGCGAGTTTGAAATAGGGGACACTAGTGAAACAAAGATAGATATAGCTCTACTTGTAAACGAATACAGCAACGGATCGAGAGGAGTGGTGCCAGAAAATCGGGCGGGTGAATTTGGAATAACGCCAGGAATCATCACTAATACGCACAAATTTATAATAGACGATTCTATGCCCGGGAGAAAAGAAGCAGCAAGCTATAACCTTGAGCCGTTTATACCTTTGGTAAGTTGGACAACTAAAGGCCATCAAGTCCCGCTACCGATAAAATTCAAATTTCCTTCTGGCGGACTGCAAATGACTATAGTCGACCCCGCTGGCCAAGCTTCTAACATAGGACCTATGCCATTTAGGGGGACCTATATGAATGAGCCATTTATGCTTAATAATACTGGTGGCGGGATGGGGGGCGCAGCGCCACAGCAGTACATGAAGTTGACTACACTTACGGATGATTTTGACTATAATTTTACAGAATACGGGGAGTACAAAATAAGCTTAAGCGGGACTGTTCTTGATATGGATGGCAGGGAATATTCGCTCAATGGAGATTTTAATATTCTAAGAGCAGAGCCATTAGATCTCGAGTATGGCGTTATGCCTGGAACACCTTACGAAATCGGAGACCATTTCTCACCTCAACTCATTATTCAACCAGGTGTCCCAGCGAAAGTAGAGATAACTGTGACACACTATCCAAACTCTGATCCGACGCTAGTCGAAACAACACAATTCAGTGGCTTTGCAAATAGATTCGGATACTACGACGGAGGAAACCAAGAATATAAATTCGATAAAGCTGGAGAATACAGAGTGGACATCCTTGCGAGCCACCAAGACAAGGACAGCGTCGTCTGGGCAGCAAGCCGAACTTGGGGTGGAATAGTCGAGTCAGAAGAAGGAAATCTCGAAATGCGCGGCGTAAAGGGAACAGAAGGCTACACGAATTACAGGCAGTGGTTTGTTTTTGACTCACGGCCACTTGGTTTAGGGGAAAGCAACACTCACATGGGACCGCCGTATCAAACGGGTGACGTGAGTTGGATGCTCGCTGAAGAGCTAGATCGAAGTAATTCTGCGATGACGGGTTTCTATACTATTTTCGACAAGAATGGTGCTTTTAAAGATAGAGTATCCAACAGGCTTTCTGTCTATTCCGGGCTCGATTTAGATAATACAGGCCTTCCGTTTGTTTCGACTACGAATTTGAAAACAGCTTCGGGCTCCACGATAAACCCATTCTTCGAACTAGATAATTCGGACGATCACTGGGCCTATTATTACAATGCGTCAGAGAGGCCAGGTATTTCCGCAAGGGAACACATTGGCCAACTTAGCACTAGAGATAATTACTGGCGTTTTACTGATACCTACAATCATCAACTAGGAAACGGGTTCCAAGGCGATAATCCCAACGACTTCAAATTCATATTTGGCGGTGGCGTGTATCGTATACCCAAGACTAACGAAAATCATTATCTAGCTTATGGATCCCTATGGGTCCATCCTGTCTCTTATACACATCTCCGAGCCCACGAGACCTCTCT
>CAJXPC010000268.1 GCA_913057845.1 uncultured Pseudomonadota bacterium | reverse complement strand
AAACATTGTGGGCGTCGTTTTGCAGTGTAATAACTTTAAAGTGATTGATCTTGGCGTCATGGTGCCTGCTCAGAAGATTTTAGACGCGGCGCGTGAACATAACGCAGATATCATCGGCTTGTCTGGGCTCATCACGCCCTCGCTTGATGAAATGGTAACAGTCGCCGCCGAGATGGAGCGTCAAGGTTTTACCATTCCCATTTTGATTGGTGGTGCAACCACCAGTCCCGCACATACGTCTGTCAAAATTGATCCGGCTTATTCAAAAACTGTTCTCTACGTCAAAGATGCTAGCCGCGCAGTAGGTGTAGCTTCAAAGTTGTTAGGTGATGACCGTGCCGCGTTTCATGCGGAAATTGAAGTCGATCATGATGTCAAACGGCGTGCCCATGCAGGTCGCGTGCCAAAGAAACTATTATCCATCAGTGACGCGAATGACCGGGCTGATCGATTAATATTCGATAGGTCAACCGTGGTGCTGCCAAAGGTTCTGGGCCGACAGGTTTTGAAGGACTATCCACTTGAATCTTTAGTCGAAACGATTGATTGGATGCCATTTTTTAATGCGTGGGAGTTCAGTGGTAAGTTTCCCGACATTTTGAACGACCCTAGGAAAGGTCCTGAAGCACGTAAGCTCTTCGATGATGCTCAAGCGATGTTGAAACAAATCGTTGATGAAAAATGGCTTAAAGCGAACGCTGTATTCGGCTGTTTTCCTGCGTACTCGGAGGGTAATAGTATCGTGATACTTGACCCTAAAGACCCTACTAGGGAAATCGCGAGAACGCATTGGTTGCGACAACAGCGACCGATGCCTGACGGTAAGGCACAATTGTGTTTGTCCGATTTCATTGCTCCGAAAGATTCTGGGATGCTCGATTACATCGGTGCTTTTGCTGTGACCACTGGTCATGGAATCGATGCACATGTTGAACGTTTTGAAGCGGATCATGACGATTATCGAGCCATTATGCTGAAGATTCTTGCTGATCGATTCGCGGAGAGCTTTGCCGAGCATTTACACAGTCGGGTGCGGACAGAGTTTTGGGCATATGCAGCTGATGAGCAGACGAGTAACGAAGATCTGATTCGTGAGCGTTATCGCGGTATCCGTCCTGCTCCGGGCTATCCGGCGTGCCCCGATCATCGTGAGAAGCGAACGCTCTGGGACTTTCTAGAGGTTGAAGAGGCTACAGGGATTTCCTTAACGGAAAGTCTCGCCATGTGGCCGACATCCTCGGTGAGTGGTTTTTACTTTGCCCATCCTGATGCACGATATTTCATGCTTGGAAGGATCGGAAAAGATCAATTATCTACATATAGTCAATTGCGCGGAGAAGACGAGCAGGAAAATTCCCGTTGGCTTGCCCCTGTTCTTGGGTATTAGTTAGATCGTTCTCGCGTCTAACACGCACATCTAGTCTCACGCTCAATTCTAATTTTTTTGGTGGTCGCGGATAGCTAATGCTAGTCGTGTAGCATCAAGGCTTAGGTTGTGGCGTTGCTAGACAGCATGAATAATTATATTGTTTAGGTTTTTTAGTAATGGAACCTGTTTATGCATCTCAAGGAAAAGTTGGTTAAAGAGTTCAATGAAGGATTACCTTTCCATCGTTGGCTAGGTATTGAGGTGGTTGGTGTAGAAATAGGATCAGTAGAGACACAGATAAATTGGCGCGAAGAATTTGGGCATTACCCAGGTTATCTCCATGCGGGGTTAGTTGGGACTTTGATTGAAACCGCCTGCGGTTTCTCTGGATTGACGGTTACCGATGAAAAACATGTTGCCACAAGCTTCTCTGTGAATTTTTTGCGACCAGCTGTTGGCGATATATTTCTGGCTCGGGCTCAGGTTACCAAATCGGGAAGACTGCAAATTTTCACAAGATGTGATCTATTTGTCGTGAGTGGAGGGAAGGAGAGATTGGTGGCAAATGGTGAAACGATATTTTGTGTTTTACCAGAAGCATAGCCTGAGGACTAGATATCAGTTGTTTATGGTGACAGCTGGTCTCTTACTCCACGCAATTTTCTAGCAAAACGGAAAAACAATGTCATTGGTAAAGAGTGTACTCAAGGTGATTATATTGATGGCTGGCTTAGGTTCGCATGCAGTTAACGGTGAGGAGTGGACTCCCATTCAGGGTGAGTCAGATAGAGAAAAAGTCTACTACGATTCGGATTCCATTGAGATCGGTGATGGAGGATTATTCGTTTGGACTATGACTGATTTTTCGGCGCAACAAATGGGGGTTCTTTCTAGGAAGAATTTTGTTCAGGTCGATTGTGAGCATAAGCGCTATCAAACTCTCGTGCAGATCTTGTACGAGGGAGCATTTGGCAGCGGGACTTCCTATAAGACCGATATCGTCTCAGGTGTTATGGCTCCGGCCTCATCTAATCCAGTCATAGCTAGTGTGATGGATAATTTGTGCGGTTAAGTTTGGTCTAACACCTCCGAATCTAAAATTAGTCAGTGCGCAGTGGGCATATTGGGCTTAGGCGTCATAGGAAGACCTAGTCAATTGGAATAAACTCATATTAGTCTCTATTTTTCGCTAAGCGGTGGTGAAAATAAACACGCTTAAATGAAGTCGTCTAGAAGTTGTGCGCTATGCAAGGGATCCAGTCGGTAACGCTCCGCCAGCGTGGCATTATGACGGCTCGCGATGAGCCTCTCTTATCGATGACTTTGGATTTAGTATCCAATGCCCCCCTTTACCTTAACAAGCGGAGTTGCTGTTTATCGAGCGAAGAGGCCGTATGCAGGCGTCTTTTTGCTGTTTCATCACTGTCTCTTATACACATCTCCGAGCCCACGAGACCTCTCTACATCTC
>CAJXPC010000267.1 GCA_913057845.1 uncultured Pseudomonadota bacterium | reverse complement strand
GCGTCAGATGTGTATAAGAGACAGCTATTGGAGCAAGCTATCAAGTGCAGACCAAAATGCTTTTCGTTTTCTGCAAGTTTCAACCGACGAGGTCTATGGATCACTAGCACCCAACGATCCAGAGTTTTCAGAAATGAATCGGTTTGAGCCCAATAGCCCGTATAGTGCCAGTAAGGCCTCTGCGGATCATTTGGTTCGCGCTTATCATCACACTTATGGTTTTCCAACACTCACGACTAATTGCTCCAATAACTATGGGCCGTTTCAGTTTCCCGAGAAGCTCATTCCTTTAATGATATTGAACGCCCTCGAAGGAAAGAGATTGCCGATTTACGGAGATGGACAACAGATAAGGGATTGGCTTTATGTTGGGGATCACTGTGACGCAATCCAGTGTGTTTTGAACGGTGGTGTCACGGGAGAAACGTACAACATCGGCGGCCAATCTGAGATGACGAATTTAGAGGTAGTCTCGAAAGTCTGTCAAGTTCTTGGTGAGTTAGCACCCCTCAGCGATGGGGGTTCTTACGATGATTTAATTGAATATGTCACTGATCGGCCGGGACACGATCGTCGTTATGCGGTGGATATTACTAAGATCAATCGCGAGCTTGGGTGGCAGCCAACACAGAGTTTCGAAACAGGCATAAAAGAGACTGTCCAGTGGTATTTAGAGCATCAAGGGTGGATCGACCGGGTGCGCAGTGGTGAGTATCGAGACTGGGTAGCACAACAATACGGATGAGAGTTCTAGTTTTTGGTGCTAAGGGACAAGTCGGTTCGGAGTTAAAACGCATTCTCGGACCTGAAGACTCTGTGCGCTTTGCAAGTCGGCTAGAAGCTGATTTCACCAAACCACAAATGATTGAACAACTCATTGAAGAGTTTCGACCTTCTCATATTATTAATGCGGCCGCTTACACATTTGTGGATCAAGCCGAAATTGAAGAAGCGTTGGCATTCGTGGTTAACGCCGAGGCACTTCAGTTTATGGCGTCCTGTGCGTTGAAGGTTGACGCGATGCTTGTTCATTATTCAACGGATTATGTGTTTGATGGCTCGAGTCAAATGTCTTATGAAGAAAGTGATACGCCAAACCCATTGGGGGTTTATGGTAAGTCAAAACTGTTGGGTGAAGTCTATATTCAAGAATCGGGATGTCGTTACCTGATCTTGCGCACGAGTTGGGTGATATCGGCTACAGGGAATAATTTCATTAAAACTATTCTTAAGCTCGCTAAAGTTAATGAGCAATTATCGGTGGTTAATGACCAGATTGGTGCACCCACATCGGCGGATCTCATTGCGCGTGTGACCTGTGATTTGATTCAAAAAGATGAGCAAGATCAGATAAGTAGTGAGATTTACCATTTATCTTCTAGTGGTGAGGCAAGCTGGTTTGATGTGGCTGTGCATGCGATTAATCGAGCGATCAATGCCGGTGTATCTCTTGCCTGCGATCCGAATAACGTTTCACCTATTCCTACCTCCGAGTACCCAACGCGTGCCGCCAGGCCAGCAAACTCTCGACTCAATAGTGACAAGCTTGAAGCGCTGCTTGCGCTGGACATGCCCTACTGGACAGATGGGGTAGACGGTACAATTGATGAATTGATCAGAAAAGGTTTGTTGAAATGAAAGAACGAAAAGGCATCATTCTCGCCGGCGGTTCGGGAACGCGTTTGTATCCTATGACCAATGTTGTCTCAAAACAGCTGTTGCCTGTTTTCGATAAGCCGATGATTTATTATCCGCTGTCTACATTGATGTTGGCTGGCATACGTGAAGTATTGGTGATTTCAACGCCTGAGGATCTACCTCGTTTTGAACAACTGCTTGGAACGGGTGAGCAGTGGGGCATTGAAATTCAGTATCAACTTCAGCCTTCTCCCGACGGCATTGCGCAAGCATTGATCATTGGTGAAAAATTCTTGGCCAATTCGCCGTCCGCATTAATTCTTGGCGATAATATTTTTCATGGTTCAGGGTTCGGTGAAAAGCTCCAGGAAATATCGCATGATTTAACGCGAAATTTAACGTTATTTGCATGTCAGGTTCATGATCCAGAACGTTATGGTGTTGCTGAAATTGGGCGAGATGGACAGTTAATTGGTATCGAAGAAAAACCGAAAATGCCTAAATCCAACTATGCCGTGACTGGGCTGTACTTTTATGATGAGGATGCGCCGAAACTTGCGGGAGAACTGAACCCGTCGGATAGGGGGGAGCTTGAAATTACTGGTTTAAATAATATGTATCTCAAGCGCTCACAAGTGCATGTGGAGCGCTTGGATCGTGGCCACGTTTGGTTTGATACTGGAACACCTGAGAGTCTGTCTGAGGCGTCACAATACGTGCAGGCGGTCGAGCATCGGCAGGGGATGAAAATTCACTGTCCGGAGGAAATAGCGCTGCGTAAAGGGTGGGTGGAGCCTGATCAGATCATCAAACAGGCGAAACGCTTGGCTAATAGTGCGTATGGGCGTTATCTGAACAAGATGGCAGAGGATTTTAAACGTGAAATTGACTGATACGGCACTGCCCGGAGTAAAGCTAATTGAGCCCACTATTTTTAATGATGAGCGAGGTTGTTTCTACGAGAGTTTTAATTTAGAACGATTCCGCTCCGTTGTAGGTCAGCCCGAGATTGATTTTGTACAAGACAACCATTCCGTTTCTAAAGCTGGTGTCCTAAGGGGCATTCACTATCAAACGAATCCTATGGCACAGGGCAAGCTCGTTAGAGTTTTGATTGGAGAAATCTTTGATGTTGCGGTCGATTTAAGAAAGGACTCGAAATTTTTTGGACGTTGTGCCTCAGTGTCTCTCAGTGCTTCGAATAGAAAACAAC
>CAJXPC010000266.1 GCA_913057845.1 uncultured Pseudomonadota bacterium | reverse complement strand
GTGTATAAGAGACAGTAACGATATCTGTGATGGCGCCGCCATGTAAACCTTCATAGATAAGCACGTCAGACCCTGCTCCAATGTCCGACCATTCCGTGAAAGTTCCTGCATTTTGCCCATAAGCCCTAGCCGCATCCTCGTCATGCAAGTAGCGCCGAGCTAGACCCAACCCCTCGCGGCCGTAATCGCCAAACAGTGCTTCTAGCTCCTCAAGCAGGTTAGCTTCTGGGCCGAAATGACTGATTGTTCTTCCCGCTGTTCGTTCCCAGGCATCGATTAGCTTGCGCATCTCTTCGCGCTCGTATCGATGGAAGCTGTCTCCTTCCACAAAAACGGCTCCGATTTTCGCCTGAGTACAGATCGATTTGAAGGTCTGTTGAACGCTGGTGGTTCCAGCGCCAGACGCGCCTGTAACGGCAACAATTGGATGTGCTCGGGACATTGGTTATGCAAATTCAGTAAAGGTTTAGGAACGACTGTGACTTATTTCACAACGGATAGTTGCCCAAATGTAAATTTGAGCCTCATGAATGTAGACCTAAAGTTATAATTACACATTAGTTTACAACATTGGTAGCCCATGGAAAGTCAATACCATCCCTCGCGGATAGAAGCTGAGACCCAAATTCGTTGGGTTGAGAACGAATCGTTTAAGGCATCAGAAGATCAGAGTAAGCCTAAATATTATTGCTTGTCTATGTTTCCTTATCCGTCGGGTAAGCTGCATATGGGGCACGTGCGCAACTACACGATTGGCGACGTGTTGACTCGATATCATCGGATGAATGGTTACAACGTCTTACAGCCAATGGGTTGGGATGCATTCGGATTGCCGGCTGAAAACGCTGCGATGGCTAATGGTGTGCCTCCGTCTAAGTGGACTCGTGACAACATTGCGTACATGAAAAAACAGCTCCAGTCGCTGGGGTTTGCTATTGATTGGAGTCGGGAACTCGCGACTTGTGATCCGGCCTACTATCGTTGGAATCAGTGGCTTTTTACCAAAATGCTTGAAAAAGGCCTCGTTTACAGAAAAACGGGAACTGTTAATTGGGATCCGGTCGATAAAACTGTGTTAGCCAATGAACAGGTCATTGATGGCCGCGGTTGGAGGACGGGAGCCGTTGTAGAGAAACGCGAAATCCCGATGTATTACATGCGTATTACTGAGTATGCGCGCGAGTTGCTGGAGGCGTTGGAGACCTTGCCTGGTTGGCCAGATCGCGTGAAGACGATGCAAGCTAACTGGATCGGTCTTAGCGAGGGCGTGAATGTGTGTTTCCCCTATGCGTTAGAGGGCAAAGAGGAGGTTTTAAAGGTTTTTACGACCCGTCCAGATACGATTATGGGTGTGACATTCTGCGCGGTTGCAGCTGAACACAGTATTGCTGAGTATGCAGCTAAGTCCAATCCTAAGATCGCGGCGTTCATCGAGGAATGTAAACAAGGCAGCACGATGGAAGCGGATATTGCCGCTTTGGAAAAGAAGGGAATCCCGACAGGCATTTTCGTCACACATCCCATAGATGGACGGCAGGTTGAAGTTTGGGTTGGCAATTATGTTTTGATGACGTATGGAGCGGGCGCGGTTATGGGCGTACCTGCTCATGATGAGCGAGATTTCCTTTTTGCGAAGAAGTATGGCATCGATATCCAACAAGTTATTGAGGGTCCTGAAAAACAGTACTCAATGGATGCATGGGACGAATCGTATGCATATAAAGGTTTGTGTGTTAACTCGGGTTCGTATGATGGTCTGAGTTTTGATGAATCGGTAGAGGTTATTTCTAACGATCTATTGGCGCGGAACTTAGGCGAAAAGCATACGCAATGGCGGCTGCGAGATTGGGGGATATCAAGACAAAGGTATTGGGGGACCCCAATACCTATTATTCATTGTGAGTCTTGCGGTGATGTCCCGGTACCCGAGGCGGATCTTCCCGTTATCCTGCCAGAAGACTGTGTGCCCGATGGGTCGGGAAACCCTTTGAATAAACGCCTGGACTTTTTGCACTGCAAGTGTCCGACCTGTGGGATAGACGCGCAAAGGGAAACGGACACCATGGATACGTTTGTCGATTCGTCATGGTATTTTTTGCGTTTCGCCAGCTCAGATTCAAGCAGCAGGATGGTGGATGAGCGTGCCAATTATTGGTTGCCGGTTGACCAGTACATTGGCGGTATTGAGCACGCTATTCTTCATTTATTGTACTCCCGATTCTGGACTAAGGTGATGCGTGACCTTGATGGTACGCAGATCAGTGAGCCGTTCTCAAATCTGTTGACACAGGGCATGGTTTTAAACGAAATATTCTTTAGGACAGAAGAGTCGGGTCGAGTCTCTTACTTTAATCCTCAAGATGTGGAATTGATATTTGATGAAGGTGGCAAACGAACTGGACAGAAGCTAATCGGAGATGGACAATCGGTGGAGGCTGGCGGTATTCGAACGATGTCAAAGTCAAAAAATAACGGTGTTGATCCGCAGTTACTCATTGATCGATATGGGGCCGATACGGCTCGATTTTTCATGATGTTTGCATCGCCACCCGAGGATACTCTGGCTTGGAATGATGATGGCGTAGAGGGCGCTTACCGTTTTTTAAAGCGTCTCTGGCGATTTGGTCATCAGTTCCAGGAATCGATCGTAGAGGGGTTAACTTTGGGTGAGTCTAAAGTTGCCTCTGGAAAGGCGAAAGCCTTACGTCGAGATGTGCATGTTTTGTTGAAGCAGGCTGACTTTGATTACCAACGAAAGCAATTCAATACCGTGGCATCGGCAGGCATGAAAATGCTCAACACCCTGGACCCTGTCTCTTATACACATCTCCGAGCCCACGAGACCTCTCTACATCTCG
>CAJXPC010000265.1 GCA_913057845.1 uncultured Pseudomonadota bacterium | reverse complement strand
AAAGTAATTAACTTCACGTCCTCCCCCTCAATAAAGCCAAGGTTTCTAAGTCTACGCGCTATCGAGTCATTTGCAGACCTCGGAACCACGCTTGTAATTGTTGCCTGCTCTCCAATCTTCATATCGGAGAGGTATCTTTTTTCCATAGCGCCTAAACCTAAATGAGAATGATTTACATTATACATTTTTTACCTCATATCACTCGATCTATTACCTGTTTGCAAGCACATACCACTAATAAAGTTATAAATTGACAGCGTCTATACTAAGGTTACAGAGCAGACTAACCGCTAAATTCGGCACATAGATTCGAGCAGCACCCGTCACAACTCCTTTAAATCGCTTAGAATCAGGGATATCGAAATATACAAATATCCTCTTGGTTATGAAAATAAGAATCATCCCAGTTACCCCTTTTTCCCAAAATTGCTCATTACTTATTTGTGAAACCACCAAAAAAGCAGCATTAGTCGATCCTGGCGGAGATATTGATCGCATATTTGACGTGATCAAGGAAGAATCGATTACCGTAGAAAAAATTCTACTCACCCACGGACATCTAGATCATTGTGGTGCCAGTAAACAAATTCGAGACCAGCTTAATATTTCGATTGAAGGACCCCACAAAGATGATCAATTCTGGATTGACCAGCTCGAAGAACAAAGCAAACAATTTGGTTTACCCAATGCGTCTTCGTTCATTCCTGATAGATACTTAAATGATAATGAAATTGTAGAATTTGGAACAATTAAATTGTTGGTGAAGCACTGCCCAGGGCATACGCCTGGGCATGTTATTTTCTTTTCGCCAGAAGAAAAAATTGCGATTGTCGGAGACGTGCTTTTCAGTGGGTCCATTGGACGAACCGACTTCCCGAGGGGGGATTACGACACACTCATCGAAGCCATCACAACCAAAATGTGGCCCTTAGGTAACGATGTCACTTTTTTTCCCGGACATGGTCCAACTTCGACTTTTGGAATAGAAAGACAGACTAACCCTTATGTAGGGGACTTTGTAACGGGCATTCATTGATGGTTTAAACTAATGGTCACTTGACCAATGTTTCCGAAGGGGGGTTATTTATGGAACTAACAATCAAACCGCTGCACCCGCTATTTGTCGCAGAAGTTGCCGGCCTGGACATTCGAGATCCGTTGTCGCCAGAAATTCAAGATCAAATACAAAACCTAATCGATCAACATGGGATATTGATATTCCGAGATCAAAACATCTCGGATGACCAGCAAGTCGTATTCAGTCGATATTTTGGGGAAATTGAGATCGCTAACAGCAAACACAATATCACGAAACAAGAAAACCGCAGACTATCCAATATGTTTGCTGACATATCTAACCTCAATAAAAATAACGAATTTCACGAAAAAGAATCAAGACAACGAATCTTCAATTTAGGAAACAGAATATGGCACTCTGATAGTGCCTTTCGTCCGAATCCAGCGCGATACTCCTTATTGTCAGGCAGAGAAGTTCCGAGTAAAGGTGGTGACACTCAGTACGCAGACATGCATACCCCTTATGAGCGACTCAGCCCTGAAATGAAGGAGCTTATTGAGGATCTTCGATGTGAGCATTCACTGATGTACTCTCGTGCTCGGCTTGGAATGGATTATTTTACTGAGCAAGAAAAAGAGGATTTCAAACCCGTCATACAGCCTTTAGTTCGAACGCATCCCGCAACAGGAAGAAAGTCATTATTTCTTGCCTCACACGCAGGGCGAATAGTCGATTGGCCAATAACCGAAGCCAAATTACTACTTGAAGAATTAACTGAGATAGCCACACAGAGAGAATACGTCTACACCCATAAATGGAAACGTTACGATCTAGTGATGTGGGATAATCGACGCACAATGCACCGAGGGACGCGATTTGAGGACACCAAACAGAAGCGAGATATGAGGCGAACGACAATAGCGGGTGATCCTGCCTGATATCCCAAAAACAGAATTCACTCACTCAACTTCGTTGTGGAGAGCGAACCACAAAGATCGTGACTCAAATCCAGACTGCTCTCAATTTGAGTCTCTTAGAAGACGGCGGATAATTTTACCGGTATTAGTTTTTGGCAAATCAGACAGAAACTCGATTTCTCTCGGATACTCGTGCTTTGAAAGCCGTTCCTTCACCCATCCCTTTAGCTCTTCTATTAACTTCTCATTCGGAACGCAACCGTCTCGCAACACCACATAGGCCTTAACAATCTCGGTCCGAGCCTCATCAGGCTGCCCGACTACGGCTGCGAGTTGCACCGAAGGGTGAGCAGTCAAGCAATCTTCTATGGGACCAGGTCCGATACGATAACCCGCGCTAGTGATCACATCATCATCACGCCCAACAAATGTAATATAGCCATCATCATCGATAGATCCCGTGTCACCCGTAACTAACCAGTTGCCGATAAATTTATCCTGCGTCGCCTGCTCGTTGTTCCAGTAGCCAAGGAACATTACAGGGTTCGGTGTGGCTACTGCGATCATGCCCGTTTGTCCATAAGGTTTTTCATTCCCATCCGCATCAATAATTGCAACCCTGTGGCCTGGTGCCGCACGACCAATCGCTCCTGGCTTTAATGGATAAAGCGATGAGCATCCACTCACTGTCATATTGCATTCCGTCTGACCATAAAATTCATTAATAAAAATACCTAATGTATTGCGGGACCAATCCTGCAACTCAAATCCCAATGACTCACCTCCGCTAGCTAATGATCTAAGCTTTAATGCTTCAAAATTCTTTTCCGGGATGGCTCGCATCATCCTCAGCGCAGTTG
Organism: uncultured Pseudomonadota bacterium; assembly: GCA_913057845.1. Classification (GTDB taxonomy): domain Bacteria; phylum Pseudomonadota; class Gammaproteobacteria; order Burkholderiales; family Eutrophovitaceae; genus Eutrophovita. The sequence continues at coordinate 72 of CAJXPC010000265.1, read as the reverse complement.
GAGGCATAAATACGTTCCTAATGGCTGTCTCTTATACACATCTCCGAGCCCACGAGACCTCTCTACATCTCG
>CAJXPC010000264.1 GCA_913057845.1 uncultured Pseudomonadota bacterium | reverse complement strand
GAGATGTAGAGAGGTCTCGTGGGCTCGGAGATGTGTATAAGAGACAGGGCATTTGCATACGGCGTTATTTTCGTTCTGGCTTGGAGCGGCATATATCCATAACTCACACGTCCGAATTGATATTGCTTTTATCAGTGCCGCACCAAGAACAATCGTGTTTGCAGAATTCATTGGATGTTTAGTCTTCGCTATTCCATATTGTTTGCTCGCACTTTATTTTAGTTTTGACTTCACTTGGGAAGCATGGGTCGTCGGTGAAGCTTCGCCATCTTCAAATGGCTTAGCTTTTAGATGGATACCTAAAGGCTGTATGACTGCTGGCTTGCTCCTATTATTTGCTGGTGTAATCTCGGTATTGATGCGATCCATTGTTTACTTGTACGGTGACCCAGGTCTTAGGAAGCGGGCAACGCCGCCCGTGATCGCGGACAAATTGGAGGCATCGTCATGAGCTGGCTCACACATCACATTTCACTATTGTTGTTTCTTGTTTTAGCGCTCTCGCTCTTCTGTGGATTTCCGGTGGCATTTGTGCTTGGCGGCGTTGCTATTTTGTTCGGTGGTATCGGCATGGCGCTTGATATCTTTCACCCGATACAATTTTTTAATTTGATGCCTCGTGTCTGGGGATCCGCTGCTGCGAATCCGATTATCGTTGCCGTACCTATGTTTATTTTTATGGGAACCATGCTCGAGCGGAGTGGTGTGGCGAAGGATCTATTGCATACCCTTCAAATTGTTACTCGACGTATACCGGGCGGCTTGGCGATGTCCGTCACGTTGATGGGTACGATCATGGCTGCAACAACTGGAATCGTGGGCGCCTCCGTTGTGATGTTGACTATGATTGCATTGCCGTCAATGATGGAGCGGGGCTACGCTAAGGAGCTTGCTGTGGGGACGATAGCGTCTGCGGGCACTCTTGGCATTTTGATTCCGCCTTCCATTATGTTGGTGATTATGGGTGACCTTTTATCTGTCTCGGTTGGTGCGTTGTTCGCGGCGTCAATTTTGCCGGGAATGCTGCTGGCGGGACTCTACCTACTCTATATTGGCATCACGAGTTATAGGAATCCCGATCGGGCACCTCCGCTGCCAGATGATATCGGGCCGAGTTCCAACGCAGAGCTCATAGCTCTGGTGTTTAAGAGTTTCTTCCCGCCTGTTTTGCTGATCACGTTAGTTTTAGGATCCATTTTTGGTGGTTTTGCAACGCCAACAGAGGCCGCAGGTGTTGGTTGTCTCGGGGCTATATTCCTCGCTTGGATGAATAAAAAACTGAGCATGAAGACGCTAAGGGATGTGATCCGGCTTGCTGGCTTAACCAATGGCATGGTGTTTTTCATATTTTTTGGTGCGACGCTGTTCAGTTACGTGTTTAGAGCGCTTGGTGGTGACGATTTAATTCTGGAATTATTAGGCGTCATTGGTATTGATACTGGATGGGAAATCCTGACGTTTATGTTAGTACTTACTTTCTTATTGGGATTCTTTTTTGATTGGATTGAAATTACTCTGATCGTACTGCCTGTGTTCGCACCAATACTTCAGGGTGTCGATTTTGGACCGCACATCGGTGATGGTGGACCGATCGTATTCCTTACTTGGTTCGTGGTGATGCTTTCAGTTAATTTACAAACATCATTCTTGACCCCACCATTTGGGTTCACACTGTTTTACATGAAGGGCACTGTTCCACCATCAATTAATATGGGTCATATTTATCGAGGAATAATTCCTTTCGTGCTACTTCAGTTGACGGGACTCGGATTGATTATTGCGTTTCCGCAGATAGTGCTTTGGTTGCCGCGGGCAGCTGGATTCTTAATTTAGTCTAGCGCGGGAGCTAATTAGCTCCCGCCGTCCTTCTACTATGCCCTTATTGAAAGGTTCAAGAGATGATCATGTCTCGATTAGTTTTAGTCCTCTTTTGTTGTCTTCCTTGTGTGGTTTTGGCACAAGACGTCGTTATCGGAGCTGGATTTGATCCGGACGGCGGTGGTGGAATGGTTCTGGAGTATCACAAAGGTGGAGAATTTTCTGGCGAAGCAAAGAACTGGCCTTGGGCAGCAGCGATTAGGGCTGATGCTGACAGTGATCTTTGGGTTGGGGCTGGGCTTCATGCACAGTTTAACTTGTCCAGTCGACTGTTCATAGAAGCCAGTTTTATGCCCGGATACTATAATCCTGAAGATACAGACCTTGGTGGCAACATTCATTTTCGCTCACTAGCTGGGCTTGGTTTGCGACTAGGGGGCGATTCTGCGTTATCAGTGAGCGTTGATCATCTTTCTAATGGTGGTTTGACAAGCAGCAACCCTGGGTCTGAGTTAGTTTCGGTTCGTTACACTTATACCTATTAGTTGGGTTAACCATTTTATTTGCTTTGCGTCAAACTAAGCTCTCTTGGATGAAGAAGAGATGCTTGAAAAAGAGTTTATTTAAATTCGGCGCACCCATCAAATAGAGTGCAGCAATAATTAAATGGATATCAGGTGAATTTTAAACACATTGTCATCATCGGGGCAGGAACCATGGGCACGGACCTGTCTGTTAAATTGGCAGCTTCCGGCGCTCGCGTGACTATTGTCGGTCGATCCGGAGGGCGGGCAGACACATTTGATACTCGCGCGCTCAGCGCTGCTCGAGATCTAGATGTCACATTAGATCAATTGAAACTGGAGTTGTTGTCTGATTTAACGTCGGTTGATTGGTCATCAGCTGACCTCATTATTGAAAACGTCAATGAAGACCTGGTAATTAAGCAGAGTGTTTTCGAGCAGGTGGTCGCTCTGTCGAACGCAGATGCCATTATCGCGAGTAATTCATCGACGTTCGGGATATCCTTAATTTCAAGTGGGTTGAGTCCTCAAA
>CAJXPC010000263.1 GCA_913057845.1 uncultured Pseudomonadota bacterium | reverse complement strand
CATCCTAACCATATGACCTGCATAGCCTTTCTTAGCTATCTAGGCCAGCCCCTAATAAAATATGATCCCACAATCGAAAGAAAACACTCGCCGAATAAAATGATCGCCCTCGATAGCGAATTGTACGGCGATTCAAATACCCTCCGGCTGTCCCGGCCGGCCCAAAGAGATTTTGCTTAGCATTATTTCTCGGTCCGCCTGGGGTGCCCCGCTACCATATCGGTCATTATCAAACCTGGCCATACTCCGCGGGCTCGCAGATGATCTGATGCCAAAGCTCTGGCCCATGGAACCAAGTCCCGCTTTCGCTGCGGCGTCGCTGGACTAGCCCGCGACTCAGACGCTCGAAATCGACGATATATTACCAATTATGGCATATGTCTGATGTTATTTCATCTCGAATAAAACGGAGGAGCCGCCTAAAATCCCAACTGCCAATTCTTCGGCAGTAAAAAATTTACTAGGGCCGCGCCTCATAATCAGTAGGCAATGATGGCAATGATATAAAGCGCGGCCATGAAGGTATCAGCGCGTTTGTCGTAACGCGTGGCGATCCTGCGGAAGTCTTTCAGGCGGCAGAACATGCGCTCAACGGCATTTCTGGCTTTGTACAAGACGGGACTGAAGCAGCCCTTCCATCGACGGGACGTCATGATCGGGATGTTTGGCGTGGAGCCAAGGGCTTCAATAGGATGCCAAGTATTCTTGGCGAGTGCACCCGTCAAGCTTTCGCTGCGGCTGATCGCTCAAATATGCGTGCCGGAGGATACCCTCGGGACGCTTTACTCGCTACCCTGCGCTACGATACACTCGAATACGTCCATTCCGACAATGACCTCGAGTCGAACGGATAAGCGATGCAGGGCTGGCTGGCAACGGTTGGCATTAACCCATCCGGATCTATCATGGATCATCCTGCGAGAATGGATGGAACTGGCGCTGCAACTAAACCAAGTGGGCAATTTAGAACAGTCCGCGACGACAACGACGGCTCAGATTGTCACCAATCACAAGCTAAGACATTACAACCACATCCGTTGGTACAACGCTCTGAGCACGCGGGTTTACCTGCTCCCAAAACTCTAATGACAGATGGTACAAAACCTCCGAGACAAACCCACAAAAAAGATTGACAATCCCCTCCAGGGAATTGTAACCTCAAGAGGTTTCGAGGATTAAGCAAAAAAGTTTGGTCGTCGATTATTTAAGCTCAAGATAGCGGGAGATTGTCTGATGGATGCGGCTACGATAAGTGAAGACACGGTTGAGCGTGCTGATGTCACCACAGAGTCTAGTGTCATAATTGCAAACGCGGTTAAGTGGTCTGCTGCAGCTGGAATAATCCCTGTCCCATACGTTGATTTGGTCGCTTTGAGCGCTGTTCAGTTTAAAATGGTCCGTGACTTGGCTTCGGTATATAGCATAAAATCAGAAGAAAAGGTGATAAGATCGTTAGTTGCTACAGTGCTTGGTAGTCTTGCGCCGACAGTCCTTAGTACAAGTTTGGTTGGCTCCAGCTTAAAGCTGATTCCTGGGTATGGGTCCCTTTTAGGCTCCGCAAGTGTCTCGGCATTTAGTGCTGCGGCAACCTACGCTATTGGTAAAGTGTTTGTGCGTCATTTTGAAAATGGCGGAACGCTCAAAAACTTTAGCGCAAAAAACATCGAAGACGAGTTGAAACAAGAATTTGCAGGTGCGAGCGAGAGTGCAGGTTTAAAGAAAGGTCAGTCCACATCAAAGTAGGATATCGACCGTTATGGTGCTTACCAGTGCAGCTTTAATATATATCGCTCTTTCGATTATTGTTGGGGGCATAGGGCGCAAACGGTCGATTGGCTTTGCTGGGTTCTTCGCGCTTTCGATTTTGCTTACCCCAATATTGATTGGCCTAGTCCTCCTGGTAAGTTCGCCAAAAGATATGGCGGCCAGGAAAGGGGCAGGGAAGCTTTTGTAGCCAAGCGCTGGTCGCCAGGGCATCTAAGTTAGTCCACAGTTGGTGTATGAAAGTAAGTTTAAAATGCCCAGAAGTTCTTCTCGAATTGGAGAAAGGTTACTGGAGCTTATTCCAAAACCGAAAAAGTCTGTACCATCGGGCAATCGGCCACGACGATCAGTCGCAAGCTATCTCTTAGCGTTAACACTCGTTAATTCGCTTTCGCGGTTATTACTTATCGCTATAGTAGCGGCATTATGCGGTACGGCCGTGTTGTTTATTCTAAACGCAGAAGCAAAGGCCGTTGATGCCCACAAAAACAATGCGCTGATGGGTGCGCTGTTTTTAGTGATGCTTGTGTTGTATCGTGCATCGCAAAACTACCTGATCAAATTCGTTTCACGGGAAGTTGAAGAGGCGCTTGATCGTCAAAGGCAGCGCGTGGTCGACCAAACTTTAGATCTATCCTTGCGGGATATTGAAGAGGTCGGCGGGAATTGCATTCGTGATGGGATGGCGGGGCACTATATGTCGTTGTCACAAGCCATCGTACCTGTGATCGCGGGGTTTGAATCGCTCATACTTCTGATTTGCCTTTTTGGATACACGCTTTATCTGTCTCCGTTCGCCGCCGCAATAGCGACGATAGTTGTCGCGTTGATGTTGCTCGGCTATTTAAACCGTCAAAAACAAATGGCTTCCGAGCTTAAAACATCTGAAAAAGACGACGCGCAGTATCGTCGATTGACGGATGCCGTCGTCGGCGGAGCAAAGGAATTACGTTTAAGTTCAGACCGTAGAACGGCGTTGAAAGATCTTATGACCTCAGTTTCAACGGCTGTTGCTAAGGGCCGCACTCTATCTCATGAGCATTTTTCAGAGATGATTTCTACTGGAACTGTCTCTTATACACATCTCCGAGCCCACGAGACCTCTCTACATCTC
>CAJXPC010000262.1 GCA_913057845.1 uncultured Pseudomonadota bacterium | reverse complement strand
ACGAGATGTAGAGAGGTCTCGTGGGCTCGGAGATGTGTATAAGAGACAGAAAGTATTCAACCTCTCATCGCTCCCATTGAATATGGGGATATTGTTGCCAAACTTATCGTACGATTGGGAGAGGGAACAATCTTAACTACAGATCTCATCGCCCTAAAAGAAGTACAACAAGCAGGAATTTTAGCTAGGGGTTGGAAAGGGTTAAAATCTTTTGTACTGCAATTAATAGGGTCCTAAAACGATCACTAGCCACATAGACTAAAAGAGAACCATCTATCATGAGCTCTCCCCAAACTCAAAAAACAGAGGGTATTGAATACCCAATCTCATTCCCGATTAAAGTTATAGGAAAAGTAGTACCTCAATTTGAGGAAGAGGTGCTCCAGATTCTTAGGAAACATGCACCCGATGTCGATGACCACGAGGTAACCACCAGCATGAGTAAAAATAAAACGTACGTCAGTCTGACATGCACCTTTTGCGCTGAGTCACTGGATCACCTAGAGACCATCTATGCCGAACTTAAGGCCAGTCCATCCGTTTCAATTGTTCTTTAGCTATCCTCTCAGTCAATCTCATTTTGAAATGTTGCAATTGTGATTATTAAAAAAATTGGCTTAATAGATTACGAGGAATCGCTCCGGTGGATGCGTGAATTCACACTTAGACGCGCTCAAAAAGAAGAGGACGAATTATGGGTCGTCGAACATCCTCCGGTATACACCATGGGACTGAAAACAAGGCCAGAACATATTCCTCAAGTTAGGCAACCTATCCCTTTGGTTCAATCTGATCGCGGAGGACAAATAACCTACCACGGCCCCGGTCAAATCATCATATATGCACTGCTTGACCTTAGAAGATTGAAATTATCCGTTAGAGAAACTGTCAGATTATTGGAACAAACCGTTATTAATTTGTTATTGTCACTCGGCATTAATGCTATTGGAGACGAAGCACGACCTGGAGTCTACGTTCAAGGAAAAAAAATAGCATCCTTGGGACTAAAAGTTCGAAACGGATGCTCATATCATGGTGTAGCTTTAAATGTTGATATGGACATTAGCCCGTTTGAGCAGATTAATCCTTGCGGATATGCCAATCTAAGCGTCACACAACTCAAAGACTTGGATGTTAATCTCTCCATTGACGAAATCAGTCAACGGTGGGTTGATCAATTTCTCGTATCGTTTGGAGATAAAATTTAGCATGAATATGAACACCAAAAAAATTAGAGAAACAGGATTAGAGAAAACCGCAAAAAATCCAATCAAAATAGCACCTACTGATGCGATCAGGAAGCCCGATTGGATACGCATCAAGCTTCATACAGGTACCAAATTTCAAGAGGTCAAAAACAAACTCCGGAAAAGCTCCCTACACACCGTGTGCGAGGAGGCGACTTGCCCAAACATCGGAGAATGTTTTTCTAAAGGAACGGCTACGTTTATGATTTTGGGAGACCTATGTACCAGAAGGTGTCCATTTTGCGATGTCGCACATGGTCGGCCCAATGTCGTTGATGAGGCCGAACCAGGTAGGCTCGCCAGTACCATTAAAGATATGGAACTCAAGTACGTGGTCATCACGAGCGTAGATCGCGATGACCTCAGAGATGGTGGTGCAGCGCACTTCTCCAACTGCATCAAAGCCATTCGCACTGCCTCGCCAAACATCAAAGTTGAAATACTTACCCCTGACTTTAGAGGTCGCCTTGACACTGCAATTCGTTTGTTGAGCACCCAGCTACCTGATGTTATGAATCATAATTTAGAGACCGTCCCTCGTCTGTATAAGCAAGCCAGACCTGGAGCGGACTATCAACACTCTCTTAACTTACTTAAGCAATTTAAAAAAACAAATCCTGGCGTAATCACTAAATCTGGCGTTATGGTTGGGCTCGGCGAAACTGACGATGAAATCATCGAAGTCATGCACGACTTAAAAAAACATGAAGTAGACATGGTGACGATTGGGCAGTATTTACAACCAACCAAAGGACACCTACCCGTTGAGCGTTATGTCCACCCCGATCAATTTCGACGATTCGAACAATTAGGACTCTCAATAGGGTTTAAGCATGTCGCATCTGGGCCATTGGTTCGTTCGTCATACCATGCTGACGAACAAGCTAACGCGACTATCGCTCAAGACAACTGAGAATGGCCTGTAACACTCTGCTCGGATCTAACTCCACGAGGCAATCACTCACGCTATTTACTTGCCGAGAGCAACCCTCTTGAAGGCATGGCACACATAACCCCAAGCCTTGAATCAACGTTACATTACCGACTGTCTGTGAGCCAATCTGAGACCAGGCACTCGCACCACCAAAATAACCCTTGGGCCATGGGCCCCAAACCAATGGACTGGAGGGGCCAAAAATTGCAATCGTTGGTATGCCAGTTGCCGCAGCCATATGTGTGACCGCAGTATCGGTTCCAACATAACAATTCGCAGATCGGATTATTTTTACCAATTCATCAATGGATGTTTGATTTAAAAGATTGAGCACCCTCGGATCATCAGCATAAAGCCCCTTTAAACCGTCAAGAGTTTGCTCATCAAACATACCCGTAAGGACAATCCCTAGGTCATGCTCAAGACATGCTTCAATCAAGAATCGCCACCTCGAAAGTGGCCACTCCTTATATTTAAACTTAGGCGTCAAGTGCATCACCACATAACGATTTCTATAAATCCACTGCTTAAATAGGACGACTTGTGTCTCTTCTTCAATAAGATGTTTGGAGATCTGAGGCGCTATTTTGGAACTATCCACCAAATCAGCCACAATGTCGTGATACATAACTAACGTGTGCCGTCTCGAACCATCAAACTCGACCCACTTATGAAGCTGTCTCTTATACACATCTGA
>CAJXPC010000261.1 GCA_913057845.1 uncultured Pseudomonadota bacterium | reverse complement strand
CACCTCTCTATTCGTCGGCAGCGTCAGATGTGTATAAGAGACAGGCGTGGAGACTTGATGACGAGAAACTAATGTATCCGTTCTACGAGAAGGCCATTAATGCTGGCATCAATACCATTTGTATCCATAAAGGGTTGTTACCGAGAGATTATGAAGAATCATGGCCTGGTGTATGGCAACACGCAACAGTAGATGATGTGTTGAAAGCCGCTACGGATTGGCCTGATATGAACTTCGTAATTTATCATGGTGCGCTTCGAATTTTCTTAGAAGATCCATCCCATGATCTTGCGAAATTTGATGAGACCGGACGTATTGATTGGACCACAGATCTTGCGAACCTTGTGCAAGAGCATGGTCTACGCAATGTCTATGGTGAGTTGGGCACCACGTTTGCGACCTCCGCAGTGGCTAACCCTCGCTTTGCAGCTGCGATTGTAGGCACCATGCTTAATGGTATGGGGTCGGATCGTGTTGTTTGGGGTACTGACTCAGTGTGGTACGGATCACCTCAGTGGCAAATTGAGGCTATGAGACGCCTTGAGATTCCTGAGGATATGATGAAGAAACAAGGTTGGAAAGTAAGTCTTGGCGGTGATGATAGTGCAATCAAGCGTCAAATCTTTGGTACGAATTCTGCAGACCTATACAACTACAACATCACTGCTGATGTTTTAGAAAACTTAGGGCACGATAAACTTGCAGAAATGAAAGATGTTTATCGTCAAGAGGGCGTTGAGAGAAATAATCGTTTTTACGGTTACGTCAATAAAAACAGCAAAGCCTAGTAGTTTATTAAGTCAATCATTGCCCTTGGGTTCAGAGTTACTGACCCAGGGGTATTTTTTAGCCTATTGTTCCTGGCACCCACTGCGAACACCAGCCATTAAGGCTTACGGGGTCCTCTAGGATGACGCATAACCCGTCCCCTTGATAAAGCAGGCATTTCCCGCAGTTTCGGCCTAAGAATGGCTCATCCTGGTAGCTGACTTCTTCTCGCGTTCTGATTCTGATCGATTTTTTCGGTGGTTTATTGGCGGCATAGGTAAGCAGCGAAAATGTTGTAATCTTTGCAAGAACAATCGCTTTGATGAGCTGTCTGCGTGAGAGGATGGGTTTTGTCAGGTGTTTGGTCATGATTGCCGCCTCACGAAAGTTGGTGGATAGCTTCTACGTTATATGACTCTTAAAATCATCTACTGAGAATCTTTTAAACCCATCCCCTTTCGGACATTTCTTCTTGGGTGACAGTCCGAGAAGGACTCGCGCGACTACAACGTCGCGGCGTGTTGGCTTGTTATTTGGTGGAGGCGGGGAGAATCGAACTCCCGTCCGCAAGTCCTCTGCAGTCGGTACTACATGCTTAGTCAGATCATTGAGTTTAGTCGAGATCAGGATGATCGACAGCCCTGAGCTCAACGAGTTACCTTGAGTTTAATGATATCCGAAGTAACCCCGGATTCCACGATCTCTCGTTTATGACTCCGCTGTTGGTTACCCAACCCAACCCGAGAGAAAGTTGGTGCGGAGTCTAACCGGTATTAGGCGGCTAGAGCGTAACGTTCGTCGTTTGCGACTGTACGTTTTCCAGCTGATTTACAAGGTGACTGGACCTTGACATGCACCGAGCTGTTTTGCAACCCACGTCGAAACCAGGTCGCCCCCAACTGATATTAGTTTAAACGATCCGAAGGGGACTAACCAGTTTTATTCAAAAATGTTTAAAAAGCGTGTGTATTGGGTTTGGTGGTTACTGGTCCAGTGCTCGCAATAGCGCGTCATCGTTCACGATGGACGATAAAGCCTGGGACATGGCCTCATTAAGCATTGTTGCGCTTTCGTGGGATGATGACACGCTGCCTAATTTTTTCTCGGTCCCAACGCTATACCGCTTAGAGTATTTTTTGTTGCCATTCACAATGGATGCCAAAATCTCTACCTCCATTGTGGTCACATAGCCAAACCGGGGATTCTTGATCGAATTGAGCGTGAGTCGTTGTAAATCAATGAGGAGGTTCGTGGGGTTTGAATCTCCTGAGACTGTTTGGATCCCACGTTTTTCAAGCGCTTCGACCATTTTGGACTTGAGTGTGGCTTCAATATCTCCCTTGAGTGATATATCAAATTGTACAGAATCGTCCCCTGCGACGCCAAGTGTCTTGTCTGATCTTGAGTCCGTTACGCTTAAGCTTATAGGCGTACTTTTCGCTTCTGCTTGATTCGTGATGAGAATGTCTGGATTCAAGGCTAAAAATTGTGGTCCGTACGCGCAGCTTGAAAGTGTGATGACCAGAAAAGAAAGCGCAAGGTGTGACTGTTTTTTTATTAAGCTATACATGTTTCGATCTCCTATCGGTTGCTGTAGCAAACTAGACTAACTTACGAGCGACTATCATGTAATTGACATCCAAGTTCTCAGTGAGTGAATAGGTCTTTGTTATAGGGTTATACCCCATCCCTTTTGTTTTTTCTACTTCGAGCCCTGACTTCCGTATCATTTGGCCCAGGACAGAAGGTCTTATGAATTTTCGGTATTCGTGAGTGCCTTTGGGTAGAAGCTTCAATATGTGCTCTGCGCCGACAATGGCAAACAGAAATGCCTTGGGAGTCTTTGAGATTGTAGAAAAGACCACCGACCCTCCTGGTTTGACTAAGTCAGCGCATGCGCTGACGACGCTAATTGGATCTGGGACATGTTCCAGCATTTCCATGCAGGTAACGACATCAAACCGCTCGACATGCTTTGCGCTAAAGTCTTCCGCCGATGATTTTTCATACGAGATATTTAACTGGCTCTCGTGAAGATGCAGTTTGGCAACGTTTAGCGCTTTTTCAGCCATGTCCTGTCTCTTATACACATCTCCGAGCCCACGAGACCTCT
>CAJXPC010000260.1 GCA_913057845.1 uncultured Pseudomonadota bacterium | reverse complement strand
ATCTACACCTCTCTATTCGTCGGCAGCGTCAGATGTGTATAAGAGACAGATGCAGTCATTTTGTTAAATAACGCAAATCAAATTGAATGGTGCAACACAAGGGCAGAAGAATATTTTCAATTAAAACTAAACCGTGATCGCAGCGTCCAAATTGACTACTTACTCCGACAGCCCGCTTTCCGAGCCTTCGTGAGTAGTTCTGACGTAGAGACCACTCTGAATCTTCGATTGCCTCGAACAGGTACAGATCGGCTTGTCTCCATACAAATGATTCCGTTCGGCCATGAACAAAGGCTATTATTGGCGCAAGACATCACGGAACGAGAGCAGTTGGAAATTACACGGCGTGACTTTGTAGCCAACATCTCACATGAGCTCCGCACACCACTCACCGTAATACAAGGTTTCCTCGAAACATTCGAAGATGATCCCACCGATAACCCAGAACTTTTAGCGCGTGGAGTCGAATTAATGTCCGACCAAAGTCGTCGCATGAATCGTCTGATTACCGATCTGCTGGCGCTATCTCGACTAGAGACCTCCAGCACCGCACAAGAAGACATCGTCGACGTATCAAAACTAGCTCATGAAGTTGGCGCTGAAGCACGCACACTATCAAATAAAAAACATCAGATTAATATCCATGCGGCTTCCGACCTGAAAATTCTAGGCGCAGAGGATGAAATCCGAAGTGCATTGTCCAACCTGGTCAGTAACGCTGTTCGGTATTCGCCGACTGGGGGCACCATCGGCATCAGCTGGGGCCTTGTCCATGACGAGCCCGTTTTTTCCTGTCAAGACCAAGGCGTAGGGATTGCCGCGGAACATCTGAACCGCCTCACAGAACGTTTCTACCGAGTCGATAAAGGCCGATCTCGCGAGACCGGGGGCACCGGTCTTGGCTTAGCCATTGTGAAACATGTTCTCAATCGTCATGACGCACAACTGAAAATCTCCAGCCAACCGGGTCGAGGCAGTGAGTTTTCAATTCATTTCTCAAGTAAAAAAATTGCGCCGCAAAAGGAACTAGCCGTCTGATACGCTACCCGCGCTCAAGCCGCTAGTTGCTCTTTTATTGAAGCACGAAATTGCTCCCAAAAACCTGCGGGTGGGAGCACGGGTTGACCTTCAGTTCGCGCGCCCCAAACAGGGTTGGGATAATGGGGGTCGCGCTCAAAACGAGGAATCACATGCCAGTGCACATGTGGAACCACGTTTCCGAATGACGCGATATTTACTTTAGTAGGATTCAATAGTGTGCGCAGGGTTCTTTCTACAACATAAACAACATGCATAATCTGCACCCGATCAGTTGAGGACAAATCAGAAAACTCAACCCAATGCTGATTCGTAATCACACGACAAAAAATTGGATACGTCTCATCACAAACAGAGATCACTCGTGCAAAATCATTTCTCCATATGACCCGCTCTTCATCGGGCAAACATAGGACGCAATCTGAGCCCACGTGCAGACTCATAGCCAAACCTGACAAGTGATCAGGTCCTGTCTTACGCGGCTCGTCGACGAAACGTCTGGCTTCCATGTCATCAATATGTCCTCATCTTATTCTGAGCTTCATCCTAGCACCGAACGGTGTACTCCTAGGTCAGGCCGACCATCAATATCCAATATCTAAAGAATTTTCCCAGGGCAATACAAGACACCGATAAGACAAAGTGCGTCCTAAGCCATCCGGCCGCAACACAAACGACATCTCCCACGAGCGGCACCCAAGAAATCAAAAGAGAAAAACCTCCCCATTGTTGAACCCACGCGAATACCTTTTTACTGGGTAGCTTATAGCTCGGGATAAACCGGCCTAAGATAAACGTTGCTATACCGCCAAGCGTGTTTCCAATGGTTGCGACCCAAAGCACAGTCCAAGCAGGAGCAGCCTCATTAAGGATCATGGTCACAAATATAATTTCGGAGCTACCCGGTAATACACTGGCGGATAAAAAACTACTTGTGAACAAACCGACCAAAGATGCTGCTTCCATATCCTGCCTCCTTCGAGTACATCGACCTCAAATGTTTTTGTCTCATTACACTCGATTTTTAAACCGTATTAACGTACACGAACTCCGAGAGCGCAAAAAGAATTTGGCTTATAATTTGCACTTCGCTAAATAATGCAAACGCCGACGGTCAACTGACTGGCGTGCGTCCAGTTTCGACACACTTGATTATAGGAGCACCCTCTTGATTAGCACCCCAAAACAACTGATTACTGTTGTCGTCCTCGCCTTTGCCGTGCCACTAACAATTATTTTACTTATTGTGCAATTTATCACAGGCGGCATCAAAGTCGATCCCAATAGTTCTGCGATGAGTGAGCAAGCCATAGCGAAACGAATGAATCCGCTCAGCGCTAACAAGTCAAACCAAATGGCAGGCAGCTCAAGTTCGGAGAGCGTAGCTGTAGCCCTGGATCCTGGAGAGTCTCTCTACAATACCGTGTGTCAAGCGTGCCACACCGCAGGCATTGCAGGTGCGCCTAAAACAGGAGATAAAACCGCTTGGTCTGAGCGCGTGAAGCTTGGGAACGATACCCTCTCGAAAAGCGTTATAAATGGTAAAAATATGATGCCCGCTCGAGGCGGCGCGACCAATGCGTCAAACGACGATATTCGAGCGGCCGTAGATTTCATGTTGTCTAAGGTTAAATAACATCAATACCTCCCATACGTCACAAGCCAACATGTTTGTGACGCGACTCGGTGGGCGCTGACTAGGGAATGGCAACTTACGCGATTGGTGACATTCAAGGGTGCGCCAAGACGTTCTTAAAGCTGCTGAAAACGCTTAGGTTTGACCCGGGGAACGACCGACTCTGGCTTGTAGGCTGTCTCTTATACACATCTGACGCTGCCGACGAATAGAG
>CAJXPC010000259.1 GCA_913057845.1 uncultured Pseudomonadota bacterium | reverse complement strand
GCGATTTTCCCAGCATCCTTGGTGGCTTGTCGCTGTGAATCCGTTGAAGTATGCAGGGACGGTAATAACAGCCTCAGTGACTTCCTCACCTAGGTAATCCTCTGCCGTTTTCTTCATTTTCATCAGTACTTGGGCTGAAATTTCCGGAGGTGCACTTTGCTTTCCTCGTACCTCTACCCAGGCATCGCCATTTTTGGCACCAACTATCGCAAACGGAGAATTCTCCTTTGCTTTCACAACCTCTGCATCTTTGAAACGGCGGCCAATTAATCGCTTGACTGCGAATAAGGTATTTGCAGGGTTTGTAACAGCCTGTCTTTTGGCCGGTGCGCCCACAAGGACATCGCCATCTTCTGTGTAGGCAACGATTGAGGGTGTAGTGCGCCCGCCCTCGGCGTTTTCGAGCACCTTGGCTTCGCCCCCATCCATGACTGCTACGCAGGAGTTTGTAGTTCCTAGATCAATACCAATGATTCTGCCCATATCCGTAATCCTCAGTTCTATAAGTGTTTGTCATTAAATGGGGTCGGTTAGCTGCTTTTCAACCCTTCTGTTATTTGGATTTTGCTACGCTGACCAAAGCTGGCCGGATCAGGCGGTCGTTAAGTAGATATCCTTTTTGAAAAACGCTAAGAATGGTATTCGTAGCTTCATCTGAATCCACAGCGCTCATTGCTTGATGTTTGTGGGGGTCGAGGATTTCTCCGAGTGGAGTGATTTCGCTAATCCCAAACGATTCAAAGACTTTTGTTAATTGTTTTAGGGTCAAGTCGACTCCATCATGGATACTTTCAAACGTCACGTTGTCGGTTTTTAGGGCCGCTTCTAGACTATCCTTTACAACCAGCAGTTCAGTAGAAAAACGCTCTAACGCATATTTATGTGCGGCAGAGACATCTATTTGTGCTCGTTTTCTAACATTGTCTAATTCCGCCTTCGCACGTAACCACGCATCTTTATGTTTTTCAACGTCAGCAAGAGCTTGTTGGAGTTGTTCCGCGATACTTTCTGATGGTTCCGGTTCTTGAGGGGAAGGCGTTTCAGCGATCTCTGAATTTAGTTCCGTATCTGGGATTGGATCTTCGGATTTTTGACCCTTAACTGCGTTTTCATTTTCTTTTTCAGTCATTACACAATCACTCCATGATATCTAAGTCGAATAACTGAGGGCGAATTTTTTAATTTCAAGTGCTGCATTAAGTAAATTCAGGTCTTTATTCTGATAATCTATTGACTTAGCTGGCACGAAACCTATGGAGAAAATATGTGGCGACGATCTTGTTTTAGGATTTTTACATCAATAATGCTTGTTATTTCCTGTGGGCTTGGTAAATCAGCGTTATCGGCGACTTCGGTCCACGTTGGGGCTAGTTCATATAGTATTTCGGGGCAGTCTGCGCTTATTTTGAGTGCTGAAATGGAATCCAAAGGACCAGTAGCTGATGATGGGTTGCGCCATCCAGCGAAAACCAAATGGGATTTGCAATGGCGCTTTCAACAAGAAGAGTCTAATGCGGGCTGTGTAATCGACTCTATAGGGATTTCTCTGGGCATTACGCATACGAAGCCCATTTGGCGAGATAAAAATCAAGCCAGCCAGACGTTACTTGACCGGTGGACTTTATTTGAGAATGCGTTGACACAAATACAGGAGTATCACGTCGACATTGCCCTCCAGGCTGCCACAGAAATTGAGGCAAGGGCACTCAAGGTAACGCCTCAAAAGAGTTGTGAGGAATTAGAGGTGATGATTGGAGCAATAGTGCACAACGTCAAAGAGAAGTACCGCAAATTAAAAGCTGATTATGAAGTCAGTACCAATTATGGTCGGCGAGCGGGATTGACTTTAATGTGACTCATCGAGTGATGCGTGTACAGTCATTAATCCGTTGCTCCTCGTTTTAGGGCTTCCGATCGGCTTATATTTGCTTCGTTTTTAGCGTCTATGAGGGCTTTTCCCTGGGATAGCCAACCTCCAAGATTTTCAATGGCAATTTGGTGCAAGCCTTCGATCCAAATGGGACTGTCATTTAGGCACGGAATGTAGTGAAATTCTCCGCCTCCATGTGTTAGAAACTCTTCTCGGTTTTCCATATTGATTTCTTCAAGCGTCTCTAAGCAGTCCGCAACAAACCCTGGGCAAAAAACGTCAATTCGGCGTAACTTGTGTTTGCCTAAGTCCTTCATGGCTTCTATGGTATATGGCTTCAGCCATTCGGCTCTGCCGAATCTGGATTGAAACGTTGTAACAATATTTTCAGGCTCCAAATCCAATCTTTCAGCGAGAAGTCGACTCGATTTATAACACTCGCAATGATAGGGGTCGCCTTTTGTCAGGCTGAATTTTGGCACGCCGTGGTACGAGAGGACTAATTTTTCTGGTTTTCCGTGAATGGCCCAGTATTCCTGTATCCGTTGTGACAGTGCCTCTATATAGCCACTGTGGTCGTGGAAATTTTTCAATAAGCGAATATTTGGTAAGTTTCGAATATTTTTGAGGCTCTTAAAAACCGCATCGAAAATGCTGCCTGTAGTGCTTGAATTATATTGAGGGTAGAGTGGGATTACTAATATGCTGTCGCAGCCCTCAGCCTTTAGCTTGACCAGCTCACCATCGACGGACGGTTGTCCGTAGCGCATAGCCGATTTGACAATAACTTGGGGGCATGAGTTGTCAGTAAACTTTGACTGCAGGAGCTCAGCTTGTTTTTCGGTGTAGATTCTTAACGGAGACCCTTGGTCGGACCAGATTGAGGCATATTTTTTTGCGGAAGCTTTGGGTCTGGTTCTCAAAATAATGCCATTTAGGATCAGCCACCAAATTGGTCTTGGGATTTCAACAACCCTAGGGTCTGTCTCTTATACACATCTGACGCTGCCGACGAATAGAGAGG
>CAJXPC010000258.1 GCA_913057845.1 uncultured Pseudomonadota bacterium | reverse complement strand
TACACCTCTCTATTCGTCGGCAGCGTCAGATGTGTATAAGAGACAGGTCATGAATATATGGATGCGCATCCAGCGTCCTCTTCCAGCTGTAGGGGACATAGACCATCACAAGGCAAATAATGAATCCTACAAATCCAACGAAAAAATCCATTCGCGTCTTGCTTTGAATAAAGAACATACCAGCCAATAAAATTATCAGCGTAGCTCCTGATAAAAAGACCGACCATTTAAGAATTTGAAATCCAATACTAAAGTGCCATAATCCCAAACGATAGCCTAAGCCTGAACTCACAGCGGCAAAAGCACACAAAAGTGCCAAAACAAAACCAATGTACATGATTCTCCTTCGATTTCTTTGTCTACTCTGAAGATGGTTGCTGAACATTTCCCCCCCTAGAACGCTAATGATGCATTACAAACACTAGTCATTCGACCAAGCCAAACGATTTATTTATTCTAAACATTTAAAATAACTACAACATCCATTGATATTACTCTAAAAAGAAGTCGACAATCATCTATTATCTAGTTTCATATATCTGATTCATCTCCAATCTCAATTGTGAACTTTCGCTTCGCCGTACTCGCTTCTGCCGCCTTTTTATCAGGGGCTAACCTGAGGGTCTTCGACTCACTTCTGCCAAATATTGCTGCAGAATTCAATACGTCTCACGCTACAGCAGCCATAGTGGTCGCCGCGTTTACACTCGCCTACGGGTTATTTCAAGTGATTTATGGTCCTCTGGGGGACCAGCATGGCCGCATAAAAACAGTATCCATAGCTACCGCAATCGTCGCCATAGGCTCTTTAGGATCTGCCTTCGCCAAAGATCTAGAGTGGTTAGCCGCATTACGTTTCTTAACGGGAATTGGAGCTGCAGGAATTATCCCTGTATCACTTGCTTGGATTGGAGACCAAACGAGTTATGAAAACCGTCAAGCGAGCCTAGGGAATTTCATCAGCTTCATATTATTGGGACAAATATTGGGACCGTCGCTTGGTGGCGCCTTAGCTGAACTCTCATCCTGGAGAAGTATTTTCTACTTCTTTTCTATTGCATTTTTTATAATGACGGTCGCATTGATTGCAGTTAATCAAAAGTATCGAGCATCACCGCCAGCTAATGAATTACAACCCTCAGCAAATCACCCATTGAGAAATTACTTAAATATCCTCAAAGACCCTTGGTGCCAAACTGTCTTGGTGGTGGTCCATCTAGAGGGGGCTTTATTTTATGGAAGCTTTGCATTTATCGGGGCGTGGATAAAAACCGAGTTAAACCTTGACTACATGACGATTGGGCTACTGCTTTCTGGCTTTGGTCTAGGCGGGGTTTTTTACACGATTTCCATACGGAAGTTACAGACCATCATGGGAGAGGTTGGATTTGTAATGACTGGGGTTTCAGTATTATTCCTGTTTTTTACCTGCTTACCGATTATTCACTCCACAACACTCATTGGAATCTGGTGTATTTTGGGTGGGTTCGGTTTTTATTTGTTGCACAACACGCTACAGACAAAAGCGACAGAGATGTATCCTCAAGCGAGAGGCACCGCAATCTCAGTCTTTGCCATGAGCCTCTTTAGTGGACAAGCAGTCGGAACAATTGCTTTCGGGATTTTAACCACAATATATAGTTACACGATGAGCTTTATAGGCGTCGGGTTTTGTGTGCTGATATTAGGCCTCTTCTTTATCAAGAAGCTTCAAGTGAATTTACGCCCTATCTAGAACCCGGAGATAAATGAATCTCCGGGAATCTATTCAAAAAACTATCTCACTGAATTACATCGCCTCCACAATGCGCATATCACGGATGGCAGCATCACCCATAGCGTCAAGCGCTTCTTTATAAGCTTGACTATCATGCGCTGCGATAGCTTGCGCAACACTGTCAAACTCAATCATCACGACACGTTGTTCTTTCCCAGCCTCGAACACCTTAGAAGGCATACCGCGTGCGATAAAACGTCCTCCCCCACTCTCTACAGCAGGCCTTGCTAATTCTGCGTATCTTGCCATTGCGTCTGGGTCACTGATTGAGTGGTAAAACGCGATCCAATAGGCTTTTGCCATCTTTATCCCCTGTTTAATTTTTTAAGTTATTGATCTATATTTCACTTGTATTCTAAATTAAATCGTTAACTATCTGCAGCGAAACTCGCCCAAACCTACCATGTCGATAATCTGTCACGACTAATTGCGCCGCACGCTCAAAATCAACATTTCCACCTCTCGATCGCATACCACGCTTATTTCCGATTGATTCAATAAAAGCGACCGCATCAATTCCTTCGAGTTCGATTTTGTATCGATCTGATAGTGCTTCGGGATATCGTTCGAGCATTTTTTGTATCAGAAAAATGGCTGCATCCTCTATGTTATATGCGTTAACACCAATTGCATTGTTAACTGCCAGAAGAAGACCCGTTTCAACAGTATCCACCTTGGGCCACATAACTCCTGGGCTATCATAAATAATCAATTGATCACTCACTTCATATCGAGCAATCCTTTTTGTGACCGCAGGCTCATCAGCAGCCTTTGCCTTCGCCTGACCAAGTAAGCCATTAAGTATCGTGGACTTACCAACATTAGGCACACCCGTGACAATCAACCTCAGGGGCTTAATCGCATCAGTACGATGGGGGGCTAGCTTCTGGCACTGCTGAATAATTTTACGCGCCTCTTGTTTTGACTTCCCGACTATAGGCAGCGCGCTCGCCAAAGACGTCGGATCCAAGAAATAACGGACCCATTCCTCGGTTACGTGTGGATCAGCTAGATCCGCCTTATTTAAAACCTTTAACGCGGGACGTTGCCTTTCTTTGCGTAACTCCTCAAAAAGCGGGTTAGCACCTGTCTCTTATACACATCTGACGCTGCCGACGAA
>CAJXPC010000257.1 GCA_913057845.1 uncultured Pseudomonadota bacterium | reverse complement strand
GAGATGTAGAGAGGTCTCGTGGGCTCGGAGATGTGTATAAGAGACAGGCTGAGCACGGACCATGGCACAACGATGAACTTACTATGCTTGTAAATGGTGGTAACGGCGGATGGGACCCACGTCAAAACATGGGTGGCCGTGGAGAGTGTCCAGACGAGTACTGCGGATACATGCCTAACCAGAAAAAAGGTGTGATTCCAGCTGTTCGCGCAGCATTCATGCCAATGAGTGACACCCGGTTTGCTGATCTAATGCCACCTGCGTGGCAGAACAACGGCTACTCTCAAGGTACATCTTCAATTGTTTTCCTAGAAGGAAAGCAGTGGGGTATGTATGAGGGTCGTGCAGTTGTAGGCATCATGGGTATTGCTTTTGGAGGCACGCCAGCTGGTATGCGTTTAGACGTATATGACATCGCTAAAGACGGGCAATCAATCAAGAGTGTGATTCATCTACCAGTTGAAGCAAAGCGCTACCGTGGCGTAACACTTGGGCCTGACGGCGCATTGTATGCAAACACGGACGAAGGTGAAATCTACAAGATCACAGCTAAGTAATAATTTAACAGCTGCTAAGTAGTGAGGAGCGCCGCATTCGTGCGGCGCTTTTTTTGTGGGTCCTATATTTTTACTGATGACTAGAGTTCGTTAACTGACCCAGCCCCCGGCTAGAGGAATGATTTGACCAATAATATGCTTACATTTTTCACTGGCTAAATAGGACGCAAGTTCAGCGGTCTCCTCCGCAGAGCCAACCTTGTTAGTCGGCACATTCTTGCGTACGTGATCCAAGAACTTTTCATCAGACAAAAGTCGATCAGGGTAGTACGTATTATTATTAATATAATTTTGCGCGATTGCATTCACTTGGATATTGGATCGTGCCAATTCAATACCTACTGCTTTAATAAAGGCATTTTGCGCGCCTCGCGCAGCGCAATACGCTGAATGATTAGCAATACCTCTAAGCGGCGCAGCGCTCGTTACAGCAATTATTTTTCCAGACTTTCTCTCTAGCATCTGCGGTGTTGTTGCTCTAACGAGATACATCAGAGGATCGACCAAAACCTTGAACAACGTATCCCAATCGTCATTTTCAATGACTTGCACGGGACTAGATTTCGGTGGTTCTGCAAGATTTACAACTAAAACATCAATCGTGCCCGACGACTGAATTAAAGCCTCGCACTCACTTTGACTCACTAAAGGTCGATCATCCGTCAGCACATTAAACCCCATAGTCTTAAATTTCGTCGCAATAGCCTCACCCATATATTTTTGAACACAGGTCACCAGAACTGTTCTATTTTCCATTTCAAACCTCCTATTAATTTGTTCCGCTCACTGAAAGGTCTATTCATTCTATTTCCCTTGACTTTTTTTTCGCGTAATTAAAATCAAAAACCATATTTGCCCATTGAATTACGACTCACGACTAACAAATAAGTAGTATTGACTCCACTTTCCGGGAATTACTCAGCTCACGAGTGTCATACTCTACTCAGATTAACTAATTTAGCATCCTATGAACGTCGTTTGGTTTAAAAGAGATTTAAGAGTATCCGATCATGCTCCTCTTACATCAGCCACTCAAAGCGGTCCCACTCTAGCCCTGTACATCCTAGAACCACTCCTGTGGCGGGAAAAAGATCTGAGTGCTCGACACTACGCATTTCTTCAACAATCTCTATTAGATCTGCAGTCACAACTAAAAAAACTTAATTTTCAGCTCCTTATCAAGATTGGCCAGGCTGAGGATGTATTTACAAAATTACATCAAAATTTAAAAATTAAGGCCGTATTTTCACATCAAGAAACGTGGAATGACTGGACCTATCAAAGGGATAAGCGTGTCTCCAAATTATTCAAGACACTGTCAATCCCTTGGCATGAATTTCAACACAATGGAGTAGTCAGGAAATTAGCTTCTAGAGATGGTTGGGCGAAGCAATGGCATCACTATATGACTGCTTCTTCGATAGCACTACCAGCACGAAAATACGGACTTGATACAAGTATCGACTCTGACAATTTACCAAGCCCTAACAAGCTAAATCTCTCAGATGATCTTTGTAAAAGCCCGCAAGTAGGCGGGCGACATTTTGGGTTAGCGTTACTTGACAGTTTTTTTGAGACACGTGGAAAGTTTTACACCAAGGAAATGTCATCTCCGGTCACGGCTTACGAAAGCTGCTCTCGTCTTTCAACCTATCTCGCCTTCGGATCTATATCTGTGCGGGAGATCTATCAGCTAGCCCAGGCGCGCAAAGTTGCGATATATGAACAAACACCGCCAGGGTCACCCTGGAGATCCTCGGCACGGTCATTTCTATCTCGTCTCAGATGGCATTGTCATTTCATTCAAAAATTAGAAGATGAGCCGACTATTGAATTAAAGAATTTACATCCTGCTATAGACGGACTGAGAGAAGGCCAGTTTAATGACGCGCACTTCGAGGCTTGGAAGGAAGGACGCACAGGATACCCGTTCATTGATGCATGTATGAGAGCGTTGCGCGCAACTGGTTGGATAAATTTTCGAATGCGTGCCATGTTGGTTAGCTTTTCATCCAATCATTTATGGCTTCACTGGCGCGAACCTTCCTTACATCTCGCACGGTTATTCTTAGACTACGAACCTGGAATACACTATTCTCAAGTGCAAATGCAGTCAGGAGCCACAGGGATCAATGCCATTCGGATATACAACCCAATTAAACAGAGCATTGATCAGGACCTAAAAGGGGTATTCATCAAGAAGTGGGTGCCGGAGTTAGCATCGCTATCAACTGCAGATATTCACACACCATGGCTGGCGCAGAATCCCCCGAAGAATTACCCTACGCCAATTGTCGATGAGGTCACTGCGAGACGTGAAGCTAATGAAAGACTTT
Source organism: uncultured Pseudomonadota bacterium (assembly GCA_913057845.1). Lineage (GTDB taxonomy): Bacteria > Pseudomonadota > Gammaproteobacteria > Burkholderiales > Eutrophovitaceae > Eutrophovita. The sequence continues at coordinate 57 of CAJXPC010000257.1, read as the reverse complement.
ATTCAATAAGAAGATCAAAAAACTTCCAAAATCTCTCTTCAAAAATCGTTAAAAAAC
>CAJXPC010000256.1 GCA_913057845.1 uncultured Pseudomonadota bacterium | reverse complement strand
GTTTGTGTTGCCGCTAACGTATGTCTCCCTCATTCGCTTCTGATACTTAACTTGATTTCCTGGTATTTCACAGCACGCCAGAATCGCTTAATCACCAAATTGTCACGCCAACAGCCTTAGCCTTCCATGCTGATTTGTATGCCATGATCTATGAAAATTTCAATGAATTCCATGGACTTAGCGTGAGTAATCCGCCAGGTTCGTTTTGCATTGTGGCGCGTTTGCACATTCGTAACTTTGACAGGGTAGTATCAAAGGAAGTCTAAGGAGCACCCTATGCAATATTTTTTCATCATCAGGCATCTCGCCAAAGCTCAATTTGAACTACGTTTTCCAGATTTCGTGGGAGCTCGGGAATTGTTCTCCTCAATCGAGGAGGCGCAGAAAGAGGCCATGAGTATTTTTCTTGAGGCGGTTCAAGAGCGGTTTGAGAACAAGCAAAGAGTGCCAGAGCCGACCCAGGTTTTGAACGCTCAGGGTGTACTGAACGTTCCAGAGTCTTTTTGTGAATTGATTAAACAGCACAATTTGAGCATGGAGCTGCTGGGCGAAATTCAGGATGTGAATGAGTAGACGTTGCGGAAGCTTCTAAGCGTGTCTTGTGATGAAAATGGACTATCAAACGGCCAGTCACAATGGTGGCGATCATTAATACGGTATGTGTCAATTACAAGGACTGAATTCGGGTGACCACAGTTGTGGTGCCTCAACGCTGTTCACAGATCGCTTCAGTTCAAAGTGACATGTCATGCTGAATAGTTGCTCTTTAAATTAGACAAAGAAGTAGATCGGGTAGTCAGTAAAATACTCGTTTTATTCAAGGGCAGAACATGGAAGATTTCATTAAAGAGTTGAAGAACGTTCGAAAGGCCTTGGAACATGCAATTCAGGCAGCAGATGAAAAGCAGGTGGCTGAACGTACGTTGAAAGATTTGAAAGAGGCTCAAACCTTGATTGAATCCGTTATTCGGCGAAACAAAGCACAGCTTGAAAGAAAAAAGTAAGTGAGGGCTAAAGTGCCACTTTCAGTTTGGGAGTCAGTGGACTCACTGATTCACATGCCTGGAGATTGAGCGGACTGAGTTTCAAACCGCCAAATGTAAGCTTTTTTCAGAGCGCGGCCCTGTTTGTCTTTCACGCCGGTGCTGATCACCATAGTGTAAGTGTGTCCCGGTAGCAGGTTGGTCTCAGGTTCAAATCGAATCAGATGGGTGTGTTCCCGATCGTAAATACCAACGCTTGGTTTGCCTGCCACTGGTTTACCTTTTTCATTGAACATCTTCACGGTTTGGGTATTCACGGATGAGGGCTGAACATTGCGTCCCATGACGGCATATATTCTGAAATTATCCTGCTGAATATTTGTGGGTAGGTTTCGGGCGCCGTTTTTTGGATACACCCCGGCAACTTGGGGAGAGAAAATATCGTTGTCCGCTTTCGTGATCAACATTTGCCACCATTGCTCGTACATGCCTGCGACCATGTAGCCTGAGTCTACGACACCGCCTGGTCCTGCAAAGTAATTGCCGTGCAGCCATGGCATTGTGTTGCGGATGCGGATTATTTCTGCTGCTGCGCCTGTGCGCTCGGCTGCGACTGCGCTACGTGCAACAAGATGAGCGCGTTGAACGGCAGCCTCACCCACGGAGTTGCCCACAAAACGATTGCCTCGGTACACCTTTACCAGATCGGCGCTTGGGGGAAGTTCCAGTGCGGGTATTTCAGCCCACAAATTATGTTCGGCAATTCCTACAATGTCTCCAGCGTACTCGATTGCATTCAAAGGCGTCATCCCGAACAGATCGGACAGCTGCTTGTAACCAGCTTCGCCAATAATCGGAATCAAGGCCTCTTTGGGTGTGAAAGGTTTAAAAACCGCTTTACTGCCCAGCAATGAAATTGGGTTGGGATCTTCGCCGCGTGCTCGAACCTGTGGCTCGAATAATGAGTCCCAGGATTCATCGGTTAATCCATGTGCCGCGTTACCAAACATGAAAGCAATTAGTCTCCCACAGTCCTGGCTTAGTCCCAATGGATTGATTACGGCCAACGGGTTGTCAACCAGATAACTGGCCTGATAGTCACGAGCCTCTTTTGCACAACGGCCACCGTCTTTGTCTTTGCGCAAATAACTTAGAAACGCTTCGGTGAAATCGCCCCAGTGGGCAGCCTCGGCCATGCCACGATCTTCCGGAAACGCCGCACCTGACCCATAGCCACCATCCGGATGAATAGCCCCTGATATCAAAGAGGCGCGGTGTGCAGTGAGCAGGGCTTTGAGTGGCCCCTCTGGCAGTGCCTTGCGACCGAAGTCGGCCATAAAGGCGTGGGTGCTCATGCCAGCAGCGTATGTCTCTTGAACAAACGTGATGCCGCCCAATGAGAGGGTGACGCACACAAGAGATCTCAGCAAAATTTTCATGGGGAACCTGTCTTGTCGTTGTCGAGTGCAAGTTGAAGCACCAGGGTTTCGTCACTCGTTGCAGGGTCTTCGGTGTCGGGTTCGCCTCCCTGTGATGTATCAGGTGTACTCACTGGGTTAGTGCGGGAACTCATCGCCATTTGATCTTCGGTGCATGCAGATAATCCCAGCAATGCACCCAAAAGAATAAAAATTAGCTGAGAGATTTTCGAGGTCATTTTATCCGAGGTCACCGACATCCAGTTGCCTCAAGTGATACTTCCGTTCGACTGTTATGGATTAGCTGAAACAGTCTGAATGACACTACTTCAATTTGTAATTTATTTTGATGAGCAAGCCACTTAAAAAGGGAATGTTCACAGTGTGTGCCATCACCGCAGAGCTTTATTTTTTAGGCCCTTTTTCGTCTGAACAGGGAAGCTAAAAATGCCGTAAGCCCAACGACTACTGATAGAGAAGCTACCGTATCGATACCGTAAAAAAGGACAGTGCCATTCCTGTCTCTTATACACATCTCCGAGCCCACGAGACCTCTCTACATCT
>CAJXPC010000255.1 GCA_913057845.1 uncultured Pseudomonadota bacterium | reverse complement strand
CCTCTCTATTCGTCGGCAGCGTCAGATGTGTATAAGAGACAGAATTACGGCCTTAATTGGAATCGAAACCAATTATGGCACCTACACCGGTGAATTTAGAATTCTTGATGCATTTTATTCATTAGGATTTTATGGAAAACGTCGGAACAAATATTTCTTAAAGGAATTCGAGGAGTTTTTGTTGTTATCGCGCGAAAACAACATCAGCGCCGATACCATAAAAGGTTCATTCGCAGGAGCGATTGGGATCGCGCAGTTTATGCCTTCGAGCTATCGAGAATATGCCATTGATTTTGATGGCGATGGAATGGCTGATTTAGAGAACAGTGTGGATGATGCAATTGGTAGCGCGAGCAATTATTTGAAGAGGCATGGATGGAAGAGAGGGGAGCCGATTGTTTTTGAAGTAAGTGCTATCGCACCAGACAGCTTTAGTGATTTGACTGGGAAATCAAAACCAAACCGGACCTATGGCGAGCTAAAAAATATAGGATTGGAGGACCAGTTTGACCTTAAGGACGATACGCCTGTTGGGCTGTTCCAACTTGAAGGTGATGCTGGGGTTGAGTATTGGATGTCTTTAAAGAATTTTTATGTGATTACCCGTTACAACCCGAGCAACAATTATGCTTTGGCGATGGTCCAGCTCTCTGACAAAATAAAAGCGCTAAAAGCTGCCGAATGATGATGGGTGCTTCATCTGAGTATTTATCATTCGGGGCTGTGAAAAGTATTAAAAAAATACTCAAAGGTATTTATACGCTAGATTTTTTGCTACTAAGCAGCGCCGCAAATACAGCGCTGCGATGCCTCAGGGTGAACTAAGTTGACTATTCACTTCAGCCATTCTTTTGCGGAAGACTTAGAAGGGTTTTATCAGCACTGTCTGCCTGAGAAATGCTCATCACCTAAGCTGCTCCAGTTTAATGCATCTCTTGCGAATGAGCTCGGCTTGGATCATGAAGAAATTCTTGGTGAATTTGGTATATCTGTGTTTTCTGGCAATGAGTTACCGGAAAATGCCAGCCCCATAGCCCTAATATACGCAGGCCATCAGTTTGGTATGTTTACCCCCCAACTGGGCGATGGACGTGCATTGCTCATCGGTGAGGTGGTTGATACGACTGGTAGGCGACGGGATATACAATTAAAGGGATCAGGAAGGACACCATTTTCTCGTGGTGGTGATGGCAAGGCAGCGCTGGGACCAGTACTTAGAGAATATTTGGTCAGTGAGACGATGCATGCGTTTGGGATTGCAACTACCCGGGCGTTAGCTGCTGTGGGTACAGAGGATTGGATTCGAAGGGAAGAGCCTAAGCCGCGTGCTGTGCTCACTCGCGTCTCGGCCAGTCACATTCGGGTTGGCACTTTTGAGTATTTTGCGGCTAGAAACGAATGGGATCAAGTTAAACGTTTAGCGGACTATGCCATAGCGAGACATTTCCCTGAAGTGAGTAGTGGGGATGACAAGTACCTGGATTTTTTTAAATCGGTACTGCGCAAGCAAGCAAAGCTGATTGCAGATTGGATGAGCGTCGGATTCGTTCACGGCGTCATGAATACAGACAATATGACTATTTCTGGAGAAACGATTGATTACGGTCCCTGTGCTTTTGTGGATCGGTATGCGCCGTCTACTGTCTTCAGCTCTATTGATGAGTACGGGCGCTATGCTTATGAGAATCAGCCAAAAATCGGTCAGTGGAATTTAGCCCAACTGGGAAAAGCGCTTATACCGCTTTATGAAGAGGATGAGGAGCAGGTTATACAAAGGTTTGTTGAAGAGCTTGACACGTTTAATGTTTGGTATGAAAAATATTGGCTTTCAAATATGCGCGCTAAGCTTGGATTGGTTAGTGCCGAACAAGGTGACCAGGCGCTCGTTGAGCAATTGCTGCACTTAATGCACCAGGGGCAAGGGGATTTTACTCTCGTGTTTCGTCACCTAGCGTCAGCGATCTTGGGTGATGATTCAAAGTTTAAGGCTCAATTTATCGATTCATCAATGGTGACGGAATGGTTAACGCGCTGGATAAAAAGGGTTGGTCGCGAGGAAATGTCTCCAGAGCAGTGTGCGACGAGCATGAATGATGTGAATCCAGCATATATTCCTCGAAATCATAAGGTTGAGGAAGCATTAGATGCGGCAGTGAGTCGTAACGATCTTGAGCCCTTCAGAGCTATGCTCGCTTTGCTGTCGGAACCGTATCGTGACCATATTGGAATGGGCGGTTATGCTGCTCCTGCGGCGTTAAGCACTAGTCCCTACGTGACGTTTTGTGGCACTTAGCCGCCATTCATGTGAGAAATGAGCGCGTGTTTTAGTTTTCACTATTGTCCTGCAGCTGATAGAGCTCATAGATTAGATCGAGAGCTTGCTTGGGTGTTAACTCATCAGGTTTGATTGAAGAAAGACGCTTCGTAATCAGATTGATTTTTTCTAGCTCTTGCTTCTGAGGTTCTGTTCGGTTGAATAGGTCTGGTTGAATTGTGTTGGCTTTAGATTCTAAAATTTTGAGCTCACGTTTCGCCGCATGGACTATTTCCTTAGGGACGCCTGCAAGCTGAGCAACCTGTATTCCGTAGCTTTGTGAGGCTGGCCCATCCGCAACGCTGTGCAAAAATACAATGTCGTCCTTGTACTCAACCGCGGATACATGAATATTGCTTACTTCTGATATTTCTTCGGACAAGCCCGTCAATTCAAAGTAATGCGTAGCAAACAGTGTGAGGCTTCGATTGGTTTTTGCGAGATATCTTGCGATTGAAAGCGCCAGAGCAAGTCCGTCGTACGTCGAGGTTCCGCGACCAATTTCATCCATGAGTACCAGACTGTTTTCTGTAGCATTATTAAGAATATTTGCTGCTTCTGACATTTCGACCATGAATGTGGATTGTCCTCCTGAGAGATTGTCAGAGGCTCCAATACCTGTCTCTTATACACATCTGACGCTGCCGACGAATA
>CAJXPC010000254.1 GCA_913057845.1 uncultured Pseudomonadota bacterium | reverse complement strand
TGTGTGATGGAACGACCTGTATTGTAACCCCGCGTGTCAAGCGGACTCAGACCCACCCCCTAAAACCTCAAAATGGCCTTATCCAGACCCCACCCCTGGTAATACCTATGGTCTTGCGCTAGGTCCTCTAACTCGCTATTTTGTATTATTCCAGAATAGTCAGTAATTAAGTTATAAAAACTGAATTTAGGGCGACCCATTTCCACGCTATCCATAATTTTCTTAGAGATAGATTTACACAGTTGAATTTTTATGACATTGATAAAAAAATTAACAATTATATTTGCGGGGCTCTCGTTATTATCCTGCGAGAATGATGGGGCCACTTCAAGCCCCGCAGATGAGTATCTCAATGATTCTGAGGCGCTCAAGCGTGGTCGTTTATTGTTTGTAGGAACCTGCGCGGGTTATTGTCATAAACTGACACCGGAAAGATCTGATGCGCCATATCTTTTTGATTGTCAGTGGCTACATGGCGGAAGCGATGAAGAAATATATACAGTTGTGACGGGCGGCGTGTCAGGAACGAGAATGATCGCCTTTGGTGAAAACTTTCCAGAAGGTGCAAAAGACCTTTGGAAAATTATTGCATTCTTAAAATCTAATAGATCAACTTGCAGTTAAAAATATGCGGGTAACATAAATTTGTGCTTAGCCTTTTTGATAAATATCTCCTGGGAGTAGTTCTCATGATAGACATTAGGATATCGAGTCTAATAAAAAATGCAGCAGTAATACTTGTTTCACTTGGACTCGTGGCAAGCTGTAGTCCTAATGAAACTGATATCGTTGAAGATCAGCCGCCAGCATCAAATGATTTCGATGGAGGAGAAACCATTGAAATTCTCACTACACATTGGATTAATAGTCGGGATATTGGCCAAGGAAAAGGGCCGATTACAAGTCAAATGCTGGTAGAAAGCCAAAGCAATTATTCTGATAGCTGGATTCAATACGGCGGTGACTACGCGAACCATCGTCATAGCCCTATCAAAGCCTTGTCGCCCGACAATGTAAAAGACTTAGAGTTTGCATGGAGCTTGCCTACAGGTACGCAAGGTCAATTTGCTGTTTCGCCTATCGTTTATGACGGCATCATGTACGTAACTTCTTCTTTCAACAGATTGTTTGCAGTAGATGCTAAAACAGGAGAGCTATATTGGCGTTACGATCACCCACTCCCACAGGATCTGAGGCTTTGTTGTGGCCCCGCAAATCGAGGTGCTTCAATACACGGTGATACTATTTTAATGGCTACACTGGACGCCAAGCTTCTTGCGTTTAATCGTCTTACAGGAGAAAAGCTTTGGGAAAGTGAAATTATTGAATATTACAAAGGCTTTAGCGCAACGTCTGCACCACTTGTTGTAAAGAACTTAGCAGTGATAGGTGTAGGAGGCGGCGAATTTGGTATTCGTGGTTTCTTTGATGCTTACGATATCGAAACCGGTGCGAGAGTTTGGCGCCACTATACCGTCCCTGCTGAAGGCGAGCCTGGATACGAAAGTTGGTCCGGTAATTCTTTCGAAACTGGCGGCGCACCCGCATGGACCATTGGTGCATACGACTCCGAGCTTGATTTATTGTATTGGACAACTGGAAATCCTTCCCCAGATTGGAACGGAGATGCGAGGCTAGGAGACAATTTGTTCTCAGATAGCGTTTTAGCAATTGATCCGGATTCGGGTGAAAGGAAATGGTACTACCAATTTACACCCCATGATGTATGGGACTATGACGGTAACACACACCTTTTTCAGGTTGATTTAAATCAAGGAGAGAGCGTCACAAAGGCTTTAGTTCAGGCAAATCGTAATGGGTTCTTTTACGCAATCAATCGCGAGAACGGAGAGTTCATACGAGCAACCAGTTATATGGAGCAGCTTAATTGGGCTGAATCTATGGAACAAAATGGTCGCCCCGTAGTTAACCCCGAAGCTATGCCTTCAGAAGAGCCGACTATGCGAGTTTGTCCTGGCGCACTCGGAGGAATGAATGGGTCTGTTTCAGGATCGGTTAATACTTCATTGAATCTAGCATTCTTGCCTGTAATTGAGAGCTGCCAACTCATGCAAAAAGGAATAAGCATGCATGTTGAGGGCCAACTTTTTATGGGTGGATTACCTGTGTCTGTAGATGGGGTCTCTGATGAATCTGGTGAAACTCCATCTTATGGTCATATTACTGCAATGAATTATCAAACCGGCGAAGTCGCGTGGCGTCATTATGATGCCGAGCCAATGCTCGCTGGTACTCTAAGCACTGAAGGCGGGTTAGTTTTTTCTGGAAGTCAAACTGGTCACGCTTTTGCACTCAATGCTGAAACGGGAGAAGAGGTTTGGAGAGCTCGTTTAGGAGGGGGAATCAGAAGTCAGCCCATAGCCTATGAGATAGACGGTGAAAGTTATGTTGCGATTGCCTCTGGAAATTTCGGCGGTATATCGGCTTTTTCGGGTGCAGATACTTCAATCATACCGGAAGGGGGACAGCTTTATGTTTTTAAGCTTTCGCGCGAATAAAGAATCGACTAATCAAATTCTGGAGCGATTTTTATTCCGAAGATGCCGAACAAAGTGAGTTAATACCGGTGACGGGCGAGCGGCCGCTAGGGGGGGCTAGCTTTCTGCAGCCGCTGGTCGCTCGATCTGCATAATCAGAGCCTCTGCGGGGTGAAACGACCTGTATTGTAACCGCGCGTGTCAAGCAGACTCAGACCCCACTCCTAAAACCTCAAAACGGCCATATCTAGACCCCACCCCCGGGGGTACCCCCACTTGCTCAGAAAGGTTCCCTATTATGCTAGTACATACTATTGTGGGCGTAAGAATAGGTATTTCTGAGAATAAGGCTATGAAACTACTGATCAGTACATTGTTTACTCTATTGGTTATTGCTTTCACGGGCAGCTTAATAGCTCAGGGTGAGGAGGATAGAAACTGTCTCTTATACACATCTGACGCTGCCGACGAATAGAGAGG
>CAJXPC010000253.1 GCA_913057845.1 uncultured Pseudomonadota bacterium | reverse complement strand
CTACACCTCTCTATTCGTCGGCAGCGTCAGATGTGTATAAGAGACAGGGTCTGGATTACCTTCCTGTTCTCATTAATCGTTTAGCACCGGGTCAAAGTCAGTAATCTTTTCCGCGCATTAAAAAAGGCAGCTCGTTAGGGCTGCCTTTTTTGTTTGTAAAACCTAATATGCCCTACGTTTCCATATCGAGTTATTGCTGCTCCTGGCAGCCAATTTTCCACTCTAAACTCTCTTCTGGCGGTTCTTTACATCTCAGTTCGCCAAGAATAAAGTCCGTCATTATGTAGAGGTTAGCGTCGCTGAAGTTGCCCTCGAATGCGGGCATTCCTAGCTGCGTACGGCCATACTTTATGGTAGCCATCAGCATTTCTCGTGGTAATGGCGTTTTTCTTAAGTTTTTACCCCATCCCCCTTCGCTATGCCCTCCTTGCCCCATGTATTTGTGGCAGGTAATGCAGTAGCGGTCAAATAATTGCCGACCTCCAGGCCCTCTTTTCTTGATCTTAGGTCGTTCTGCGTGAGCAGTGTTTGTAACGTTGAAAGATATATCTAATGTGACCAATAAACTAAGAGCAACCATAGAACCGATTACTCCTGCCATCGTTCGCTTAAGCAATGTTTTCTTTACCATGATTAAAAAGCCTAATTTTTCGCTGTTTCAGTATCTTTGAGATTAATCCCAGACTTAAAAACTTACGGGACCCATAAGGTCCCGTAAGTTCGCACTACTTGTCCTTATCTTCAATAATGAGTCTGACTTATTGTGGTAATTCGAAGACGTAGAGGACGTTACTAGGAACCTGAGCTTTGAGTTCAGGGGTTGAGCTAACAAACCACTGAGGCCAAGCGCCACCGAGTCCAACTTCAATAGCAACATACTGCTTGCCACCTGCCATATAGGTCATTGGTGGTGCATTGATTGCTGATCCTGTCTCGAATCTCCAAAGTTCTTCTAGGGTTACTGCGTCATGTGCAACTACAGCACCTTCAGCATAACCAGAGAATACTAGTCCACCAGCGGTGGTAAGTAATCCACCTAATTGTGGGTACTTGGTTGTATGCTTCGCTACGACTTTACCCGTTTGCACGTCAATCGCAGTGATGCTTCCCCAAATACGTCCGCAATCTGGATCTTCATATGTTGAGTAAGGCGCGCCACCTAGGAACAACTGACGTGGCTTGTGTTGTCCAGGAACAGTTACCTCAGTAAACGCTTTATTACATCCATCAATAGTAGGGATGTAATAGTAGTTAGTTTGAGGGCTGTACGCTGTTGGTGGCCAGTTTTTTCCGCCCATGTGTCCAGGCTTCAATGTGCCTTCAATGGTTCCACGACCTTCCGTAGATGTACCGCGCATTGCTGCGGTGCCAGGAACGTAGGTTTGCACATCAACGTTAGGATCATAGCTGTTTGGTCGGCAATTCTCATCAAGACCGTCACTCCAGTTTATTTCCTCAACAAATTGAGTTGCCCACAGACATTTACCAGTTACGCGGTCAAGTGCATATGCATAACCGTTTCTGTTTGCGTGCAATGTAGCGCGCTGGAATTTGCCTTCGATATTGGTATCAACAAATGTGTTTTCATTGATTGAGTCAAAGTCATAAGGATCGTTAGGTGTATGTTGGAAGCCCCAAACGATTTCTCCAGTGTCTGCGTCTAAAGCTAGCGTGCTGTCAGTCCAGAGATTATCTCCTGGGCGGTATGCTGAATCCCAGTCAGGCCCTGGATTTGCAGTGCCCCAAACGATGATGTTTAGTTCTGGATCCCATGAACCGGTGACCCATGTTGTGCCGCCGCCTGTTTTCCAAGCGCCGTAGTCATCTTTCCAAGTCTCTGAGCCTGGCTCGCCTGGAGCAGGAACGGTGTAGGTTCTCCAAACTTGCTCACCCGTTTTAATGTCCATAGCTTCTAAGTAACCACGAACACCAAATTCGGCACCAGCCATACCAGTAACAACTTTGTCCCCAGCAATAAGTGGTGCACCGGTGATGGTTTCACCATTACCTGGGTCAGCAACTTGAGCTTCCCAAACAAGCGTGCCATCAATCTTGTTAATTGCTACGATTCGACCATCAATAACTGGAGAAATTACAAAGTCATCAGCGAGCGCAACACCTCGGTTGTTAATGCCGCAACATGCAACAGTAGTCGCGTAGTCTCTATCTGGAGCTGGATCATATTGCCAAACGATACGAGGGCTTCCGCCGTTTGTATCAAGCTTGGTGACTACACCCCAACCAGTGGTTATGTATAAGAATCCGTCTTCAGCAATTGGCGTGCCTTCTAATCCTGCAAATGGGAAAGAAATAACTTCTTTTCCGCCGCCTTGGGTTCCGCCCATCGCAAATGTGAATGCGACTTTAAGATCCTTAACATTTGTTTTGTTGATGTGAGCAAGGCCTGAGTAGCGGTGAGCCTCCAAGTTTCCGTGGTGGTTCAGCCAGTTCCCAGGTTCTTTTTCGCTGTTGATGAGACGGTCGGTAGTAACGGTTCCAGCAATCGCTGAAACGGCTAGCGTGGCGCCAGCCAAAGCTACTCCGAAACGTCCGAGTGACGTTTTGAGTTTCATAAAATCTCCTCCCGAAGAATTATTGATGCAGAGCCTTTAATTATTCATATTAATAAATAAAATCAGGCGCGTTAGATATCAGTGCTTCTTTTTTGAATTCAGAATGCGCTGATATCCATGTATTTATTCTATACCACTGGTCAGTGTGGTCAAGAGGCTTATTAAGGGATATTAAAACCGCAATCCGCTGCAGGCAGATGTACTTGAAATTGGGCGCAGAATCAGATTATTGGCAATGAACCACTTTGTAAGTATAACTATATGTTTTTAATATGACTTTTTGAGAGCTGTGTTGATGAAATGATTTAAAAGAAATATCTGAGTTCTGAGAATGCGGATTTATTGTTCTTTTGAAGCCCAAAAATAGCTGTCTCTTATACACATCTCCGAGCCCACGAGACCTCTCTACAT
>CAJXPC010000252.1 GCA_913057845.1 uncultured Pseudomonadota bacterium | reverse complement strand
ACGAGATGTAGAGAGGTCTCGTGGGCTCGGAGATGTGTATAAGAGACAGTACTAACCCAGTAATGTTGTTAAAATTAGGGCGTTCTAGAAGAGGAGCATCCTAGGACTATAACCAAATAACAAAAGGTAAGTTATGACGAATCCAATCATTAATAATGTTAAAGATGAACTCACACAAAATAACATTCTCAGAGTCGGGATTAACGCATCTAACTTTTTGTTAGTTTCAAGCATAGACATCGAAGGCGTACCCTTCGGCATCGCTCCTGATTTAGGTCGAATGTTCGCAGAGGAAATTGATGCGACTCCTAAGTTCATAGTCTTTGAGACACCAGGAAAATTAGCAGATGCAGGACTAGAAGGGGCCTGGGATATTGCGTTCGTTGGTAATGAGCCTCAACGGGCTAAAGACATTGCTTTTTCTGCCCCTTACCTAGAAATACCAGTAACCTTCTTGGTCCGTGAAAACTCACCTATTAATAGCTTGTCTGATATTGACCGGGTAGGAAACCGTATTTCAGTGATGGGCCGCAGTGCTTACGATTTATATTTGACGGCTACGATCAAAAACGCGACGATCATTCGCGCCCAATCCATAGACGAATCATTTGAGCAATTCGTAAGCGATGAGCTCGAAGTCTTAGGCGGCCTAAAACCAAGACTCGCATCTGACTGCAAAAAGATACCTGGGAGTCGAGTTCTCGATGGTCAAATTACATCCGTCAAGCAATCAGCAGGAACACTCCCCACCTATTCAACCAGTGCCAAATACCTGCATGACTTTATCGAACGAGCTAAAGCAACTGGTGTGATCGATAACTTAATCAACAAGTATCAAGTGAAAGGCGTGATTGTTGCACCACTCGTATAAATGATACATCAGTTCAAATGCGTTTAAAATGCTTCATCACTTCGGTGAAACTTATGCCGCGTCGAATTTCCGCTGTTGCCTGAAGATCATCCTTTTGATATAGCGTCGCCTTCTCCAGCACAGTAAGCGCCTTGGCGTGCGGAATCACGACTAATCCAGTTGAGTCGCCAATAATGATATCGCCACTGTCGACAGCGATTCCATCCAATGAGATGGGGCCGCCTATTGATTTGACATGAAGTCGTGTGCGACCAGTTGTCGGTATCACATATCGACTGAAAACATTAAATCCACACGCATTAATTTCGTCCACATCACGCACAGATCCATCAACCACAAGCCCAGAAATTCCTTTAACTGAAGCCGCTAGCGATGCCATGCCGCCCCATATAGAGGCTTTAGCTCCTTTGGCGGCAACCACAATTACGTCACCCTTTTCGGCCCTATCAATCATTGCACCAACCCGAAATTCATGTGATGAAAAAGTGCCTGCCTCACCGACCTCAACCTCAACGGTTAAGGCTCTCCCGACCACTCGCATACTCGGGTCAACAGGACGTATTGATACAGAGCTGTTAATAAATTTTCCTACGTCATCAAGCGCATTGGCTAAAGTCGCAGTTGGGATATCTTTAAGCGCCTCAATAATTTCATCTAAATCAGTCATAAAAAATCCTATTGAACTTAGAAGTACTGTTCATAATTGAAAAAGGTGCTCTGATATCAACCGACAATGCACTCAATGATTGTCTCTAGGGATCCCTTTCTTTTGATCAATCTTTTGATATTTAATGGCCGGCTTGAGCACCATCCCCTCCGACAATTCATCCACAAGATCTCTTTGAATTTCTTGCCAAGGCGTTTGACTATCTGGAATCGGATGTCCACCAGCCTCTTTCAATTTTCTTTGTCGACGTAAAATCTCAACCTTAGAAACCTTAAGATTCACGGATCGCTTATTGAGGTCGACACGAACAATATCATTTGTTTTAAGGATGGCAAGATTGCCTCCGGTTGCAGCTTCGGGAGAAGCATTCAAAATCGATGGAGACCCCGAAGTTCCCGACTGCCTTCCATCGCCAATACACGGAAGCTCCTGAACACCAGCTTTAATCAGCCGTGCAGGTGGTTGCATATTGACAACTTCAGCTGCTCCTGGGTATCCAACTGGGCCAACGCCTCGCACAAAAAGCATACATGTGTCATCGATTTTTAATTTTGGGTCATCAATTCGCTTGTGGTAATCCTCTGGCCCCTCAAACACGATAGCTCTTCCCTCAAATGCATTGAGATCCTTGGGGTTGGACAGATACTTTTCTTTGAACGCATCAGAAATAACGCTGGTCTTCATAATTGCACTGTCAAAAAGATTACCTTTCATATTCAGAAATCCTGCTTGACCCTTCATTGGCTTTTTCATAGACCAAATAACACTTTCGTCTAAAACCTTGGTTTTGTGGCAGTTTTGATAGAGCGTTTTTCCGTTCACTGTTACTGCAGTTTTATTGATTAATCCGGCTTTAGCCAGACGGCTCACGACAGCCGGAACACCTCCCGCGTGGTGAAAATCTTCACCGAGATACTCACCGGCTGGTTGCATATTAACAATAAGAGGCACGTTATAGCCGACACGTTCCCAATCATCATTGTTTATTTTCACACCAAGGTGTTTCGCAATGGCGTTAAAGTGGATTGGCGCATTAGTGGATCCACCAATTGCCGAATTAACAGCGATCATGTTTTCGAAGGCTGACTTTGTCATGATTTTTGATGGGCGAAGGTCCTCCCAAACCATCTCAACGATCCGCTTGCCAGTCAAATAAGCATTTTCAGCCCGCTCACGATGCGGAGCTGGTATGGCCGCTCCACCAGGGAGTGACATGCCAATTGCTTCTGCTAGCGCATTCATAGTTGACGCTGTACCCATCGTATTACAATGCCCAGCTGATGGCGCCGATGACGCGATTATATCTATGTATTGCTCATGATTAATCTCTCCCGCCGCGAGCAACTTCCTAGCCTCCCACACGATGGTTCCAGACCCAGTTCGCTTGCCTCTAAACCACCCGTTAAGCTGTCTCTTATACACATCTCCGAGCCCACGAGACCTCTCTACATCTCGTA
>CAJXPC010000251.1 GCA_913057845.1 uncultured Pseudomonadota bacterium | reverse complement strand
GTTCTTGCCGCTGCCCAAAGTGACATCTGACGCCGTATCCCACTTAGTCTCTAATGCCAAAAACCAAGGTGAACCACCAGCCGTCGTAAATGTTTTATTAGCGATACGTACTGTAATGTCACCCATGCCTGTTTCTGACTCTGCGGTAGAAACTGGGTTACGGTACTTGACGGGAGCCTGCAGGCGAACTGACCAATCGTTATTTATTGGAAAATCGTATAGAGAGTCAATGACGGAAATCTCATTGCCTGCCTCGTCTTCCTTAAATTCATATCTGCTAAAAATTTTAGTCTTTGGGCGGCTTGGGTCTAAGGCTTTAGACGTATCGACTGCAATCGTTTTTTTCTCTTCTGCAATTGAAATGTCTGGTGACATCAAAACCCCAAAAAAAATCAAAAGAGGTACTACATATTTATTTATGGTCATTTCATGATCCCGAAATCTGTATTTAGCTTAGGCTCCCATCACTACATGCCCAAAAAGGCAATATGATTTTCAGGTGCTGAAAGTGCAAGGTAGTATACCGTCTTTAAGCATTTGATTCATTATCTACAGATTTTAGGGTAACCAACTTGAATCCCACGCTTTGTTAGTGAAAACCGAAGATTAGAGACGATACTCAAGGCATTAACCCCATCACCGTGAATACAAATCGTGCCTGGCGCAACACCGTAATTAACATCACCTAAACCCGTCACTAAATTTTGCTCAATCAGCCTGATCACTTGTTGTTCAGCTTCCTCCACGTCCGTAATCAAGGCCTGCTGATTCGTTCTGGGCACAAGCTCACACCCTGACAAATAACGTCTGTCTGCAAACGCCTCCGCTACGAGTTCAATTCCGACTGCCTCAGCAGCCCCCACCCAACACGAGTTCGCCAAACCAAAAACAAATAAGTCAGCATTAAAATCCTTGATCGTCTCGCAAATAATCGTGGCCATATTTATGTCAACTGCAGCCATGTTGTAAAGTGCTCCGTGCGCTTTAACGTGAGTCATGACTGCACCAACAGCGAGAGCGTGATTAACGAACTCCTCGATCTGGCGACGCACCACCTCTCTTAGCTTATCATCGGGCAAATTCATAGCCTTACGACCAAAATTATCTCTATCAGGAAACGATGGATGGGCCCCAACTCCCAAGTCATGTTCTGCAGCCCTTCGAGCCGTCGACCGGATGGAGCTGTGATCTCCCGCGTGTATCCCACAAGCGATATTCGTCGAACTGAGGTAGGGCATTATCGCAATTTCTTTACGCTCTTCCTCAATGGATCGATATTCTCCAAGATCGCAATTCAAATCGATATGTAGCTCCATTAGTTCAACTCCTGAATCCGGTGCTCAATTGAACGAATAAGCTCCGCCATCGCATTCTGTTCTGTGAGTAATGCACTTTGTGCGTCATTCACCGAAATCTCGACGAACCGTAAACCATCTCCAGGTTGACATTGCACCAAAGTTGCACGATCTACGGATGCCACAACGCCAATCGATGGGTACCCGCCAATTGTCTGTCGGTCGACTGACAAAATGATGGGTTGTCCATTGGGCGGCACTTGTATCGTACCCAAGACAACGGGTACGGAAGGTTCGTGTTCAGACTTTCGCATATCAATACTCTTTCCAGATAACCGAACCCCCATGCGATTCGATTGAGGAGTAACACGATACGTACCCAAACTAGTAGTTTTTCTAACCTCTTCTGATAAACCGATCCATCTTTCAGAAGGTACAAACCTAAGTACCTGTTCTTTAGATCCGCTGACGCTAAACAAACCTTTTACACTCCACTTCGGAGCAACAAAAGATTGTCCCCCTTTAGCTCTCATCCGCTTTAATAGCGCAAATTTATCAGGTGAATCACTGACAACCAAAACATCACCAACCTTTAGAGGCCTGCCCTCAACCCCTCCAAATTTGCTACCCGTGTCCGTGGACACACTACCCATAACTGCCTCAATATCCAATATGCCTGAAATCGCCATGTACCCAAACGCGCCATTCGACGATCGACTACCCGTTACCGTAGTCCCAGCAAAGATCCATATTGGACGTCCAAGTGGTATCGCATTACCGTTGATGCTAAAGGCGAAATCTGCCCCACTAAATGCAACAACACAATCACTTGAAAATAAAAAATCAGGACCGACCATAACGAATTCTATGATTGGTGCATTCGGCTTATTGCCAACTAGAGTATTAGCGATAGCCATAGAATTTAAGTCTGCCGCTCCAGAAACAGAAACTCCATGTTTCTGCCAACCCGCTCTACCTTTGTCCTGAATAGTCGTCAGCAATCCTGGGTTCAACACATGAATTAGGCTCGATTGATTAGTACTCATGCGTCAGTTTCCCTACTCTGATTTACATCGTATTCCTCAATGGAAATCATCTCGAACTGGACTAGATCACCGACCCTCAACAATGCACCACAATCACCTTTTTTTCGAAAAAGATTCATACGCGTCCTACCCAAAATATGCCATCCACCCGGTAAGGTTGATGGATAAATCCCGCTATAGGCCCCGCCAATAGCAACACTTCCCGCAGGAACGCGAGTGCGTGGCGCATCTCGACGTGGAATTTTCAGTACAGAATCTAAACCTTCAAGATAGGCAAATCCTGGAGCAAATCCGATCGCTCCTACGGAGTAGACAACAGATTGATGCAAATTAATTACATCATCAACAGAAACACCTAAAGTCAAAGAAAGAGCCACCAAATCCAAACCCATCTTTTTATCGTAGCAGACAGGAATACGAACTAATTGAGATTTCTTCGCGCTTAAGACAATTTCTTCATCAACTAACTTTCGCTCTAAATACTCGACGATCCTTTCAAATGGAGACTGAGCAGAAGCAGAAGAGGAAATCCACTCATGTGGATTATAGTGAATCGCAAGCTGCGAAAAAGCTGGAATAATATCGGTGACCCCTCTAAGATTGAACCTGTCTCTTATACACATCTGACGCTGCCGACGAATAGAGAGGTGTAGA
>CAJXPC010000250.1 GCA_913057845.1 uncultured Pseudomonadota bacterium | reverse complement strand
AGATGTAGAGAGGTCTCGTGGGCTCGGAGATGTGTATAAGAGACAGTTCAAATTCCTCTCAAGAAACTCTGCAGCATTCGTAGTATTTTGTTGGCTAATGGCCTTACTATTGACCGCCTGAACATTATTAGGGACCTTCGTAATACTGGTGCCCACTCCAGGAACAGGGGTGGTGGAAATAATTTCAATACTGTCCGTCTCAAGCTCGTTAATTCGATTCTGGGCATGCCCAGTCGAAAATCCGACGATTAGGCTCGCAAAAAAACACATCAAACTTTTAAAAACTCTCATATTAAAACCCGTGATATTAAAAATTTCGACTGAAAAGGATACCACTCGGCCTTCTCCTCCGCATCGGGAAATATTCCCGATCAGCCCATAAACTCACGACTACAATCTGGGATAAACTCAACTTTAATGCTTAATCAGGAGACATCTATGCCACAAGCTTTAATTTTTGACGTCTTTGGCACTGTTGTGGATTGGCGTGGCAGCATCACGCGCGAAATCCGCTCCCTTGCAAAAGACAAAGGTATTCGTCTGAACGCCGGACAATTCACCAATGATTGGCGATCGGGCTATCAACCCGCAATGAACCGAGTACGACAAGGGGATCTGCCTTGGTTAAACATAGATGCTCTACATAGAATAATCCTTGACGATCTTAAAAAAAAATATGGTTTAGAACATCTCTCAGAAGCAGAAACCGATGTGTTGAATCGTTCATGGCACCGACTCAAACCCTGGCCCGACTCAGTTAGTGGCCTGAGACGATTGAAGAAAGGCTATACCATCTCGCCACTCTCTAATGGCAATTTTTCTTTGCTCAACAACATGGCTAAAAACTCTGGCCTGCCGTGGGATTGCATCATTAGCGCTGAATTATTCGGCCATTACAAACCGGATCCTGAAACCTACCTTGGCGCAGCCAAACTCCTGGACTTGCCTCCCGAAGAGGTCATGCTTTGTGCCGCACATAAGGACGATTTATTAGCTGCTCAAGAATGTGGCCTGAGGACTGCGTTTATCAAAAGACCAAAAGAGTTTCCGCCCTCAATGAATATTGACCTATCGACGGACGCACGGTTTGACCATAACGCGGAGAGTATCATTGATCTAGCCAACCAATTAAATGTCTGATTAAGACAATTGAATAGCCGGCAAGTGATACCAATTTCAAAAATTAAAGTCTGGGATACCTCGACCCGATTATTCCATTGGTCAATTGCCATCCTCATAACCTACCAACTGGTCACCGGCCACTCAGAAGAAGGACCATCGGAAAGTCATCTCATCGTGGGTTATTGCGTGTGCGGCTTAATCCTTTTCAGAATCCTCTGGGGCTTCTGGGGCAGCGTACCTGCACGATTCTCAGAATTTATCAAATCACCCATCACTGTTATCCGCTATATCTTGAGCGGTTCCGATGTATCAAACCACTCAGTTGGCCACAATCCAACAGGAGGCTATTCGGTTGTATTGATGGTTTTTTCGATCATCGTTCAAGTCAGCAGCGGATTATTTTGCGATGATGACGTGATGTTTTCAGGTGTATTTAGCGATCTCATTTCGGATGATTTAACCTCCGTCGCCAATCAAATACACACCGTAAATTCAAAAATACTTCTCTTATTAATTTCCGCCCACTTAATCGCAATCTGCTGGTACACATTGTTCAAAAAACAGAATCTCGTGACACCAATGATTATTGGTTATTCAAGTGAAATTAAAATGAACAATGAAGTACGTCAGGTCAACGAACATCCAAAACGCGCACTCCTCTTCGCAATCATTAGTGTCGGAGTCACTATAATTTTAATATCAATGCACTGAAGCAACGACTCCTTGATTGCAGCAGGCATAAAGATTGATTGGTTTACTTTTTCCGATAGTCGTCGTGACAAGACTTACACGTTTTGCCAAGCACCGAGACGGCCCGCTTCGTAGCGTCATAGTCGCCCGAGAGGCTGGTCGTCGCTAGAAGATCGGCCGCGTCTTGCATCAGCTTCATTTTCTTCTTGAAGTCAGCATAATTTGTCCAAATTTCGGGCCTAGCTTTAGTAGACCCTGCGTGAGACACAGTAACAAAACCCTCGAGGGGGACCCGACTAACATCAGCAATGACTTGCGCCCTGCGTGCGACATCAGACTGATTATACTGTCGCTTTCCTTTAATCATATCTACGATCACTCCAAAATTCCAACCCATCACCGAGAAAGCACCTTGGCGATATTTGATTGCCTTTTCAACAGATTGAGCAGATGCCGCATTAACGACTATAAGAAGTAATAAACCTGTGAAGCCAAAAAAATAACGTTTCATCATATTTCTCCTAGAAGACACGCCGCATTTATAGACAAGTAGACAAAAAAATTGCTGCTGATCGTTACCGTTTGAACGGTACACCAATATTAGAACAAATGATTAGAGATGTTCATCTAAAGCCCAAACTACATGCTCTCTAACCAATTCCGATTCATATGATTTTCTTAACTCAAGCGAACGAATGATTTCCGGTGTGGTAGGTGCGTTTCCAAGCGCGCAAGCCAAGTTACGCAGC
Source organism: uncultured Pseudomonadota bacterium (assembly GCA_913057845.1). Taxonomy (GTDB): domain Bacteria; phylum Pseudomonadota; class Gammaproteobacteria; order Burkholderiales; family Eutrophovitaceae; genus Eutrophovita. The sequence goes on along the minus strand of CAJXPC010000250.1, from coordinate 471 downwards.
CATCGTTCGTAACCAATACGACGAATCGGACTCCCCTCCGTATATCGATAAAATTCAGATTCACTCCATGAAAATAGCGTCACTAAAGTTTCGCCATCTAAGGATTTTCTGACATTAAAGTCTGGAACGGCTGTAACCGACGCATATTTATTCCATGGACACACCACCTGACAGTCATCACAACCGTAAATACGATTACCCAATAACTTTCTGAATTCTTTCGGGATACTTCCTCGGTGTTCGATCGTCAGATAGGAGATGCACCTTCGCGCATCCAGCTTATAAGGGCCAAGGATGGCTTTTGTGGGACAAATATCAATACATCGGCTGCATGTTCCGCAATGTTCATTCGCAGGACTATCTAACGGCAAATCTAAATCAGTGTAAATCTCCCCCAGAAAAAACCATGATCCAGCATTTTTATTGATCAACAGCTGTCTCTTATACACATCTGACGCTGCCGACGAATAG